>NZ_JBHHJV010000021.1:0-55818 GCF_042136355.1 Peribacillus sp. Hz7 | reverse complement strand
TTTCAAATAAAGCAAAAACCTTCCAAACTAAGTTCAGAGGGTTATTTGAGTTGTGCATTTTTAGTATAGCATGAAGTTATTTTTAATTTAAAAGATTTTTATTGACAAACTATTAGCTGGTTTTGTTTAAGTACATCTCTTCACAATCTTGCATTCAGATCATACGCCTGCCAATGCTCGACTTTTTTATTCCTTTTATACTCTTGCCTCTTACATATCCCTTTTCTCCCCCATATACTGCTAGTACAACTTAATATAAATTGCTCCATAAAAAAAGGAGGAATTAATTGAATATTATGGTATTAACTAAGTTTGTTGATGCTTTACCTCTCCCTTCAGTGATACAACCTGTTGGACATCGAAATGGAATTCCATACTATGAGGTGACGATGAAGCAGGTGAAACAACAGCTACACAGAGACTTACCGCCCACAACTGTTTGGGGGTACAATGGAACCTATCCTGGTCCAACTTTTGAAACAAGACGGGACCATCCTATCTTGGTTAAATGGATAAACAAGCTGCCATTTGAACACCTTTTACCTATTGATCGAACGATTGAAGGGGCGGAACCAAACCAGCCTTCCGTTCGAACGGTTGTGCATTTACATGGAGGACGTGTTCGTCCAGAAAATGATGGTTTTCCAGAAGCTTGGTTCACACGAAATTTTGAAAAAAGAGGTCCCAAATTCCTTCATGAAGTATATTATTATCCCAACTGTCAACGCCCAGCCCCGCTTTGGTACCATGACCATGCTTTAGGTATCACAAGACTGAATGTATACGCAGGTCTTGCTGGATTATATTTTATTCGTGATTCACAAGAAGAGAGCTTGAACCTTCCGAGTGGCAAGTTTGAAATTCCTTTGGTAATTCAAGACCGTTCATTTTACCCGAATGGGGAGTTGTTCTATCCGTCACAGCCTGATCCAGTACCCCCTCCAACACCAGAAGTCCCATTTTTACCAAATCCTTCCATTGTACCAGAATTTTTCGGTGACACCATCTTGGTGAATGGTAAAGTCTGGCCATTCCTTGAAGTAGAACCTCGTAAGTATCGTTTTAGGATTTATAATGGATCTAATGCAAGGTTCTATAAAATCCGCTTAAGCTCAGGCCAGCCATTTATCCAAATAGGTGCAGAAGGTGGTTTATTTGATCATCCTGTAGTCATCGAAGAGATTCTCCTTGCCCCTGCGGAAAGGGCTGATGTAATTGTTGACTTTTCACAACATAAAGGCGAAAGAATTATTATGACCAATAGTGCTAACTCACCATTCCCAGGTGGGACCCCACCTACACCAGATACCGCCCAAATTATGGAGTTTCGAGTTAAAAAACATCTCTCTCATCAAGATAAGAGCGTAATACCAACTACATTAAGCTGTTTAGAACGATTGAGCTCAGGTGAAGCTGCTGTGACACGCACAAACACTTTGGATGAATCAGTGGACGAGTTTGGACGTCTGCTTCTTTTACTAAACAATATGGGATTTAGAGACTTACCTATTACAGAAACACCTAAAAACGGGACAATTGAAATATGGCAATTATTTAATAGAACAAATGACACACATCCTATTCACTTGCATCTTGTTCAATTCCAAATCCTTGATCGGGCACCTTTCACTGGAGATCCTTTGGATCCTGACAATCCAAACAATCCACTTATTATTGGTCCTGCTATTCCTCCTGATGAAAATGAAAGAGGCTGGAAGGACACAGTACGTGCTAACCCAGGTGAAGTCACCCGAATCATCGCACGTTTTGGACCGTTTACTGGAATCTATCCATGGCATTGCCATATCCTTGAACACGAGGACCATGATATGATGCGACCGTTCGAAGTTCTCCAAAACCACGATTTTAACCCATGCATCCCGATTCCAGACGTATGCCCAGATGATTCATTTGCCCAATGCTGTCATGAGGACAACGAACATTGTGGATGCAAAGAAGACCATGACCATGATGAGTCTAGCTCTCATCACCATGATGAATCCAGTTCTTATCACCATCCTCCTCATCCTCACCGTCCTTAAAATTAAGGAAATGGTAAAAAGAAAGACTAGCTTAAAATCAAAAGCTAGTCTTTTAATATTTCTTATTCTGTTAACCTGTCCTTTAGCTTAAGTACATTTATTCACAATATCCATTTACCCCATTAAGCATTACTAAACAATCTGGCCCTTTTGTTGAATAAGAGGTCTACTAAATAAAAAAATACACCACTAATATATAAGTGATGTAATAATTATCATATAATGTGTGACATTAAAGACAAGTTACTATTCTTATAATAAAAATATACATTCACTTATCTTTAATTTTACAAAGTAGAGCTGCTCTTTTTACAACATTCTAGTTCATTAGATTTAAAATAAAATCGCTTCAGCTAATAACCGATAGGAATTAATTTTGTCTTCAAAACGATGTGTTGTCGTAGTAATCATTATTTCATCTGTTTCATATTCGTTTTGCAGAGCTTGAAACCTTTCTTGTATTTGTTCTGGAGTGCCAATTAACATTTTTTGTTCCATTTGCTTTTTAACTTGTTTTTCTTCGGAAGATAATATTTCTTTCTTTGCTTCTTCACCAGATGGAATGTATGCTCCTTTTCCTTTGGCGCTCCGAATTTTCCAAATAGACGAACTTAAAGCTAGCTCCCTTGCTCTCTCTTCTGTTTCCGCACAAATAGCTGTCACTGTGAGCAATGTTTTCGGAGAGGCCAACATACGCGACTTTTTAAAATTCTCTCTGTAGCTTTTCATACTCGCTTTACCATCCGCTTCACTCATAAATTCCCCAAACGCATACGCCACTCCATTTTCAGCTGCAAGCATGGCACTTTTTTTACTCGTTCCAAGCATCCATATTTCAGGCGGGACATCTGGAACTGGTGCTGGTTTGACGTTGGAAAATGCATGCGAGTCAGGAAAATCATCATGGAGAAATTGAATTAATTCAGCAACTAGCTCCGGCATTTTCCATACATTTTCAAGAAAGTTATTCGCTAGCGCCATTGATGCTTCTGCTGCTCCTCCAGGTGCTCGTCCAATTCCAAGGTCAATTCGATTCGGAAAAAGCGTAGCTAATGTATTAAACGTTTCTGCCACTTTATACGGCCTATAGTAAGGTAATAAAAGCGCTCCGCTGCCAAGCTTTATTTTTTCAGTATGAGCACCAATCACTCCTAACAAAATCTCTGGGGCAGAACTCGCGAGCCCGCCTAAATCATGATGCTCTGTCAACCAATAACGAGTGTAACCAAATGCTTCACCTGCTTTGGCTAATTGAATCGATTGCTGCAAAGCTTCTTTCGCAGAAAGTCCTTCAGAAATTGGGGATTGATCAAGAATACTGAGCTTCAAACTACATCCCTTCCTTCATCATTATGTAATAACTATGCTATAGTATTCGGACCCATCTGTCGCTTGATTCGCTTGAACATGCATGAAAAATGCTTTTCGAGAAAAACTAGAGAGGAATTATAGAAAGGAGCGAAGAAATATGAGTCGAGGTCAGCATTATAATCATAAGAAAAAAGGGCACCCTGGAAATCTTCCTAAAAATAGTGTAACCGAAGGAAAAGATCATATCCAATACGGTAAACCGATTGAAAATATTATTCCGGAAGAAGTATTTAAAAATCGAGTGAATGAAGAGTAGCCCGTTCTGTTTTCACAGGGAGCATCAGAAATCGCAAAAAGCTTGAGGAAATTTCACTCAAGCTTTTTAAACATTTTTCAAATAGAAAATTCACGAATTTATGCTTCCAATTTCAGTAACAGCTGCTGCTACCATCGGAATCCAGCTCATCCTTATTCTTATGTCCCTTTAAAAAAAGTCTCTATATTCTTCTACATGCATTTGTTGTAAAGCATGCTTTTGAACTTCTCCAATTGAAGTACGAGGAAATTCATCAATAATTTCAATAATATCTGGAACTTTAAATTTAGCTAATCGTAAACGGCAGTAGTGCATAAGCTCTTCTTTTAATACCTCATGATTCTGCTGCAAAACAACATAGGCTTTCATCCCTTCATCACGAATCTTATCAGGAATACCAACTACTGCAGCTTCATATACACTTGGATGTTCTTCAATAACACTTTCTACCTCGCTTGCAGAAACATTTTGTCCAGAACGTTTAATCATGTCTTTTTCCTCCTTCATATAGTTTCACCTTCACTAAATAAAGTGCTTATATTTTTAAACTAAGCCTCTTTAATAAACTGAAAATTCCAAAAATAAGTCCTTTAAACTATTTTAATTCACATATAAATAACAGTCAATTTTTGGATTCCATGTATGTATGTATCTATACTATTTCAAGAAGAAGATTAGAATAACTCGTTCTGTGTATTAAAAGTACAAATAGCTTAAAAAGACTGTCGAGAAACTCGACAGTCCAAAATTCATATAACATTCTCTTCAATTACTCACCAAACTGCCACACACTATGACTCAAATTTCCATAACGATAGCTTCGATGGAGTAATGTAGCTTTTTGTTGATTATGAGCGGCCCCCATGGCATAAAAAAGCGGAATAAAGTGTTCACTGCCATACAACGGCACAGCAAGCTTTGTTGCCGGAGCTAACGAACGATACTGAAAAAGAGACTCAACATCCCAATTATTCAAATGCTCTTCCAGCCACTTGTCGAAATCGAGGGCCCATTGATCAATTTGACCTTCTCCCGCCATATTAACCATTCCTAAATTATGTACGGTACCTCCACTCCCAATAATTAAAATATCTTTTTCTCTCAATGCAGACAGAGAATGACCAATTTTATATTGCTCCTCTGGTGAAAGATGTGGATTAACAGACATAGAAATAACCGGTATATCAGCATCTGGATAAAGCATTCTAAGGACAACCCAAGCCCCATGATCTAATCCACGGCTTGTTTCTACTTCATAAGATATACCATGGTCCGTAAACAGTTCTTTAATTTCCTCTGAAAGCTGCTCGTTCCCTTTTGCAGGATATTTAATACGATATAGCGCTTCAGGAAAGCCGCCGAAATCATAGATTGTTTCATATTCGCCTACTTGGCTTACCTGTTGTATCGAAGCCTCCCAATGAGCTGAAAATAAAACAACGGCTTTTGGCCTTGGTAATGTACGACCTAGTTGTGTTAAAAATTGTGTATACTCATTATCCTCAATCGCTAACAACGGTGCCCCGTGAGCGATAAAAAAAGCTGGGAACATATTTATTCCTCCTTATTTCCTAATTCATGATGTAACCATTGCATAAAGTCTTGATAATTTTGCTGAGATACAGTATGACCTTCTGGATAAGCATAAAAAGCTACATTTGCACCTAACTGTTTAAAATACTCATCATTCGCTTTTCCCCATTCAAATGGTAACACTTGATCAAATTCACCATGCGAAATAAAAATAGATAACTGCTTAACAGACTGAATTGAATACTCATTCTTTACGAATTCAGGAATGTATCCACTAAGTGCCACAATCCCTTTAATGTGATCTCCAAGTGTCAAACCTAATGTCATGGAAAGAATGGCTCCTTGACTAAAGCCTAATAAGTACAATTGACTTCGATCTATCGGGTACTTGTCACAGGCATAATCAATGAAATTGGTAATGCGCTTAACTGCGTCATCAAAAACAGATCGATGCGGTCTGCCAAATCCCTCAATTGTAAAAAATGCATAACCTGGCGGCTGTGTTAGATGACCTCGAATACTAAAGATATAACATGAGTTTTCCAAGCCACCCGTAAGTGACAGTAAATCTTGTTCATTACTTCCCATTCCATGCATTAAAAATAAAGCAGGATATCTTTTGCCTGGCTCAACCTGTTTTGGTTTACGAAGTTCATATATTATTGACGTTTGCATAACTTTATCATTCCTTTATTATATTTTTTCTATTATATATTGTCTCATTATACTACTATTTATTTTCAACTTAATATATAAAAGTTAGTTAATTAACAAATAAAATAAAGTAACTGAATATATTTTCGAAAACATAACCAATAAAAAAACCCATCCAATCGGCTAGTAATTGGGATGGATTCAATGGGAAATTGTACACAATTATTACATTATAAAATAGCTTGAAGTAAATGAGACTGATTTGGAATATGACTAGCTACTTCTTTTCCAATTTCAATTGAAGCTGTCGCAGCAGGTGATGGTGCATTACATACGTGAATCGTACGTTTCCCCACAATAATATGGAAGTCGTCTACCATATTGCCGTCATCTCTTAAAGCCTGGGCACGAACGCCTGCGGGTGCTGGAATTAAATCCTCTTCTTGAATTTCAGGAATCAATTCTTGCAAGCTCTTTGTAAATTGCTTTTTGCTAAAGGAGCGGACATATTCATCTAATCCTTCTTTCATGAACTTACCAGCTAACTTCCAAAAGCCTCCGTAACGAAGTACCTCAGCTAAATCTCTTACATTAAAATCTGTTTTTTTATAGCCTTCACGTTTAAAACTAAGCACTGCATTGGGTCCAGCGTCTACTTCCCCACTAATCATCCTTGTAAAATGCACACCTAGAAACGGAAATTTAGGGTTGGGTACAGGATAAATTAAATTTTTGACAAGATATCGTTTTTCTGGCTTTAATTTATAATATTCTCCACGAAACGGTACAATTTTCATATCTGTTTTGTAGCCAGCTGACGCTGCCACGCGATCACTGTGGAGACCAGCGCAGTTAATCACCATTCGCGCTTTAAATGTGCCGCGACTCGTTTCAATCGTTACATTATCCGATTCCTCATGGATTTTTTCTACTTTTGTATTAAGTTGAATCTCTCCCCCTTGTTCACGAATAATATCAGCAAATTTTTCGCTGACTTGTCGATAATTCACAATACCTGCCTGGGGAACACGAATCGCACTCAGTCCATTTACATGCGGTTCAATTTCTTTTAATTCATCGATAGAAATTTTTTGGATGTTTAATTTATTTTCCAGACCACGTTTATATAAGTTATCAAGAAGAGGTAATTCCTCCTCTTTTGTCGCAACAATCACTTTTCCACAAATATCATGTTGAATTCCATGAGTCTGGCAAAACTTCGTCATGGATTGACTTCCCTGTTTCGCAAATCTTGCTTTAAAACTTCCTGGTTGATAATAGATGCCAGAGTGAATGACACCACTATTATGACCTGTTTGATGTTCTGCTACAGCTGATTCCTTCTCAATAACCATCACCTTCGAATTTGGAAACCTCTCATAAATAGCCATTCCTGTTGATAAACCAACAATACCGCCACCTACAATTGCAAAATCATACATAGTCAATACCCCCATTTATTCTGGCTTTGTACTATTCAACCTCTCCATATATTCAATTAAATTATTTTTTGTTCGTAAAATATGATACTCAACTGCAGCCCGTAGCTCTTTTGGGTCTCCGCGTCGTACAGCTTCGTAAATCAATCGATGTTCACGTTGTGTTTCCTTGTGATAATCGATTAACAGATTGGGTGCAATCGGTGAAATGCCAAGCGTTTCAACCATTTTATGAACCCGTAACCACGGACACCCCTTCCTAAGGGTCTCATGAAACAATGCATTCAATTGAATGTACTGATCATTTGTTTCATCGCATAATTCAATTCCTTCCATTTGCAATAGAATCTCTTCCAACTCATTTTTATCCTGTTCAGTTAAAAATGACAATGACTTCTCAATGGCTAATCCCTCTAGCATGGCACGAGTATCATAGATTTCTTCAATATGATCTCGCGTAATAGGCGTGACCACTGCTCCTTTATGCGGGACCATTTCAACAAGTCCTTCCATTTGTAACCGTGTTAACGCTTCTCGAATCGGCATCCGGCTGACATTTAGCCGCTCTGCCCACTCTTCCTGAATAAGCCGGTCCCCTTCTTTCAGTGTTCCTACTAAAATAGCTTGCCTCAGCTTTTTGGTTACTTCATTAACAACTGTGGACTTATCTTTCTTTTTACTTTCTAACAAAGAAATCCACCTCGCATTAAATTGGATACAATTTACATATTATCATGTTTATTACATCACGTAAACCTCAAAAAATCCAAAAATTGGATACAAATCAATTTGAATTGGATACAACCAATTAGAAAAATCCGACATTGATGCTCCCCCTCTTGCCTATCTATTAGTAAGTTCACTAACAAGTTACACCGTACTGTGTTACTATATTGATACAAAACTTCCTATCTTCCTTATAAAGGAGAGTGTAAAAAACAATGCATCGTCATAATCCATCTATATCTGTTTGTACAGCGATATTAACGGTTAGCGATACAAGAACAAAAGAAAATGATACAAGCGGAAAAGAAATTTCTAACCTTTTAACAGAGCAACAGCATACTGTACATGACTATCAAATTGTAAAAGATGAATTGTCATTGATTACTTCTACCATTCAAGACTGGTGTAAAAATCCACTGATTCAGATGATTATTATTACTGGGGGAACAGGCTTTACGCCTCGCGATGTTACATATGAAGCTGTTTCCAGTCTTCTTGATAAAGAAATGCAAGGGTTTGGAGAACTGTTTCGCTCTTTAAGTTACATAGAAATCGGTCCTAAATCGATGTTCAGCAGAGCCGTGGCTGGAAGTCTAGACGGGAAAGCCATTTATGCTCTTCCCGGCTCTACAAATGCGGTTAAGCTCGCCTTGAACAAGTTAATTTTACCGACATGTCAACATTTCGTGGAGGAATTAAACCGACAATGAAAATAGCAGGTGTCATTTTAGCTGGCGGTAAGTCCTCACGTTATGGTAAGCCGAAAATGTTTGAAACCTATAAAGGCAAATGTTTTTATGAACATAGTGTCGATGCGCTCAAAGCCCATTCTCTTTCTCCCATTGTTATTGTCACTAATGACGCTCTATTTCCTTCTTTCAAACAAGATGATGTGGAGTTTATCATTGAACATGATACAAACGCTTATCAAGGCCCATTATTCGCTATGTATCAGGCCTTATCTAGCATAGCTGATGCTGACTGGTTTTTTGTCCTATCATGTGATATTCCTTTTGTAAATGCTGCTTTTGTTGAATATATGATTCATTTAACTAAGGATAGTGAGTATGACGCCATTGTCCCTGCTCAAGCTGATCGAATCCATCCGCTTTTGGCTTTATACCATCGCCGAAGCCTCGTTACGATGAAACAATTAGTAGATCAAAATGAAAGAAAAATCCGCTTATTTCTAGACCAAATTCGGGTACAAACGATCCCCTTCTCTAAGGAAGATCCAGTGTTTACTAATATTAATCACCGGGAAGATTGGCTTACATATAAACGAGTTTCTCAACATAGCAAGGAGGAAAAGGACAGATGAAAAAATTATGTTTCTTATTTTTCTCAATTTTGTTGTTATCGCTCGTTATGTCTGGCTGTTCGAACAACGAGCCAAGTAAACAAACACAAGAAGCCGCTAATGAAGAAGTCACATTAACAATTTCAGCAGCTGCAAGTTTACAAGACGCATTAACTGATATAACAGCTACTTTTGAGAAGGAACATCCCAATGTGCACATTACCTATAATTTCGGAGCTTCTGGGTCTCTTCAACAACAAATTTCTCAAGGAGCACCTGTTGATCTTTTCTTCTCTGCTGCTGAGGACAAATTCGATACGTTAGTAGAAGAAGGGCTCATAGAAAAGGATAAAGGAATCGACCTTGTTGGAAATGAAATTGTGTTGGTCGTTCCAAAGGAGTCAGATAAAGAAATTAAAGCATTCGAAGATCTCACCAAAGCTGAGAAAGTTTCCATCGGTACCCCTGAGACTGTACCGGCAGGGAAATATGCTCAAGAAACATTAGAACATTTAAAGATCTGGACAGCTGTTGAAAAGAAAGTTGTATATGCCAAAGATGTTCGCCAAGTGCTTACATATATTGAAACAAACAATGTAGATGCAGGAATCGTCTATAAAACGGATGCCTTAATTTCTCCAAAAGTTGAAATTGTTGCAACGGCTAAAGAAAATACTCACGCACCTATTATTTATCCAGTCGGTGTGATTAAGAATAGTTCCC
This sequence comes from Peribacillus sp. Hz7, assembly GCF_042136355.1. Lineage (NCBI taxonomy): Bacteria > Bacillati > Bacillota > Bacilli > Caryophanales > Bacillaceae > Peribacillus > Peribacillus sp. Hz7. Next base: position 45,774 of record NZ_JBHHJV010000021.1, on the reverse strand, counting down.
ACCCAAAAGAAGCCCAACTTTTCTATGAATATCTTCAAAATGAACAATCTATAATAACATTTAAAAAATATGGCTTTAAAGGTCTACAGTAACTAAAATGGCTTCAGATTTTTGGTCACCAGTCAGACTCTCCCTTGAGGTAGCGTCTGTATCTAGTGTAATAGTTGTCATTTTAGGAGTAATATGTGGGAGCGTAATGGCTAAGGCTGCATTCAAAGGGAAAGCCATCGTTGAAACGGTTTTCCTTTTACCTTTAGTTTTACCTCCTACTGTTGTGGGCTTTTTATTGATTGTACTATTTGGAAGGAATAGTCCAGTCGGACAATTGATTGAGTGGATTTTTAAACAACCGGTTATGTTTACATGGTGGGCGGCCGTTATTGCCGCTGTTGTTGTATCCTTTCCACTTATGTATCAATCGGCTAAGGCGGGCTTTGAAGCAATTGATCAAGATATTGAAAATGCAGCTCGTGTCGATGGAGCAAATGAATATAAAATATTTCTTTTTATTTCTATTCCTCTTGCACTTAAATCGATTATTTCCGGTGCAATCTTGAGTTTTACACGAGCGTTAGGGGAATTCGGAGCGACTTTAATGTTTGCTGGAAATCTCCCTGGACAAACACAAACAACTTCTACAGCGATTTATATCGCTATTGACTCAGGGAATATGGGAATGGCTTGGTTATGGGTTACAAGTATGATTGTGATTTCATTTTTTATGTTAATCTGCGTACGCTTAGTGAAACCTTAATCAGAAAATATAGGAGATGTCGCCTCTGATGGCTGAATTAAAATTAGTCAATGTTTATAAAATGTATGATCAGACCGTAACAGCTGTAGAAAATTTTAATCTGCATGTGAAAGATAAGGAGTTCATCGTTTTTGTTGGCCCTTCCGGTTGTGGAAAATCAACAACTCTTCGTATGATTGCCGGCCTAGAAGAACTATCACAAGGTGATTTTTATATCGATGAAAAGAAAGTAAATGATGTGCCATCTAAAGATCGTGATATCGCAATGGTTTTTCAAAACTATGCCTTATATCCGCATATGTCTGTATATGACAATATAGCGTTTGGTCTGAAGCTTCGTAAACTTCCTAAAAACGAAATCAATCGTCGGGTAAACGAAATAGCTGCCATACTCGGAGTTCAATCCTGTCTAAATCGTAAACCTAAAGCTTTATCCGGAGGTCAGCGTCAGCGTGTAGCTTTAGGACGTGCGATTGTCCGTGACGCAAAGGTGTTCTTGATGGATGAACCTTTATCAAACCTTGATGCGAAGCTCCGTGTACAAATGCGTACAGAAATTATTAAACTCCATCAACGTTTACAGACAACTACCATTTATGTCACGCATGATCAGACGGAAGCAATGACAATGGCTACTCGCCTTGTTGTGATGAAAGATGGCAGGATTCAACAGGTCGGAGTTCCAAAAGACGTCTATGAAAAGCCTGAAAATGTGTTTGTAGGCGGTTTTATCGGTTCACCAGCCATGAATTTCTTAAATGGAAAGCTAGAAGAAAACAAATTTATAATCGGCAGTATACAGATAACGGTCCCAGAACACAAAATGAACATGCTGCGTGACCAAGGGTATGTTGGAAAAGAGATTATTCTTGGTATTAGACCGGAAGATATTCATCATGAATCTACGTTTACCAACGCTGCAAAAGGGACTGCAATCCATACCAAAGTGGAAGTCTCTGAATTCACAGGCGCTGAAACGATTATCTATTTTCAGATTGAGGGGCAAAATTTTGCAGCTCGTGTCCATTCACATATAAGCATTTCCTCTGGACAAATATGTAATCTTGTATTCGATATGGATAAAGCCCATTTCTTTGATTGTCATACAGAATTAAGAATTCGTTTCAATCATGATTTTACGATATAATGCGTAAGCCCCTTCTATACTTCATCTTGTATACACCTGTAGCTGCTCTGTTATTTCGTCTTCCACAATTGGATACTTTTATATCTTTTATCTTAATAATCATAGACGATAATGACAGCTTTTAACGCGTCTGCTGTATAATATAATGACATAGTCAGATAAGTAGATGAAATTGAAGCATTTTGGCGTATAATTTTATTAATATAAGAACCTAAAATATCGCAGTAGGAAGAGGTGATCAATAAAATGGAATCGACAACGGAACAAATGAGGTATAAAAAAGTATTTTTAAAATATATGGTAGAGCAACAATCTTTGTTTTTAAATGAATGGTATGAGACCAAAATAATGGATGAAAACGACCTCTACAAAGAAAAGATAAAAGAAAACGGAATTATGTTGTATTCATTCATCCTGAATGCCATTAAAGGCTCTTTGTCCGACGACGAGCTGAAGCAATTGGCTTATGAGGTTGCAAATGAACGTATTGAAGCAAATATTAATATTGGTGATTTTATATACAATATTAACTTAGGAAGAAATATCATTGTCAGGAATGTTTTTGGAGCAAATATCCCCTTAAATGATATACAACTGATAATCAATGACATCATCAATCTATTCGATACATTTAGCTTCCATGCCGTGACGAGATATACACATCTAAAAAATAAAGTGATAGAAGAAAAGAACACTTTCATAAGTGAAAATCACAGAGATAAATTGGCAGTACTAGGACAAATATCATCCAGTTTTGTTCACGAATTCAGAAATCCCCTAACCGCAGTTATGGGCTTTAATAAACTCTTGAAAAAGGAAAATCCCAATCTGAAATATCTAGATATCATGGATTATGAACTAAATCAGCTGAATTTCAGGATAACGCAATTCCTTCACACTTCCAAAGCTGATTTTAACGAGGGAAAAAGGGAAAAGTTTTTCATCCGGGACCTATTTGATGAAATTCAACAACTAACTTATGCAAGTATAGTCGATGAAAGCATAAATGTAGATATAGAAATCCCCCCTGATTTTTCTATAATAGCGAGCAGAGATGCGCTAAAACAAGTATTACTAAACCTTTTTATAAATTCCATTGATGCATTAAAGCATAAAGATCAGCCTAGGACTTTGAAAGTACTTTCTTTCACTGAGTCAGATGAACAGATAATCAGCATATCAAACAACGGACCTGCCATTGCAAGTGAATACATCGAATCAATTTTCGAGCCTTTTTTCACAACGAAAGAATTAGGAACAGGTATCGGCTTGTACGTTTGTAAGAAGATTGTAGAATGTTATGGCGGTTATATGAGTTGTGTATCTAACGATAATTTAACAACATTCAATATACATTTCCCAAATAGTTGAGTGTTTATCGACTAACTGTCCAAAGGAGTGAAAATCATGTCTTATCTGAAAAGTGTAGATTGGTTAAAAAATCTAATGGATCAAAAGGTCATTCATTTTGTAATCGTGGATGTCCGATTTAGCTTAGGTGATCCAAATGCAGGCAGAAAATCTTATCTGAACGGGCATATCCCAGGCGCAGTTTATTTGGATTTGGATCAAGATTTATCTAGCGTAGTAGGCAAACATGGCGGGAGGCACCCATTACCCAATATAGATGAACTATGTATTAAATTAGGAGAGATAGGGATTGATCAATCCACTTATGTGATTATTTATGATGATCAAGATGGGATGTTTGCCGCTCGTTTATGGTGGCAATTGCGTTATCTAGGCCATACAAATACATACATCTTAAATGGAGGTTACTCTAAATGGGTGCAAGCTGGATTGGATCAAACAATAGACATTCCGCAATATGAGACAAGAGCATTTCATCCCGCTTTGCTTTCAGATGAGATTATGTATATGGAAGATGTAAAAAACAGACTTCACCATGAAAATGTTCTTTTAATCGACTCACGAGAAAGAGCGAGATACCTTGGAGAAGAAGAACCGATAGATAAAAAAGCTGGGCATATTCCTGGTGCCATCAACTATTTCTGGAAAGAGGTCATTACTGAATCCGGAGAATGGAAGACAAAGAATGATTTACAGAAGCACTTTTCTTCTGTACCCAAAGAAAAAGAAATTATCGTGTATTGCGGTTCTGGCGTTTCTGCCTGTCCTAATATCTTGGCATTACATGAGGCTGGCTATCAAAATGTAAAACTGTATGCTGGTAGCTGGAGTGACTGGATTAGCTATCCTGAAAATGCAATCGCTTTGGGAGAAGAATAAACCTCCTTATAATGAAAAACGGATTAAGGGAATCGAGCAGCTCATGATTGCTCTCGATTCCCTCATTTCAATATCTCTTACCCACCACTGACTGGAGGAATGAATGCAACCGTATCTTGATCCTTTAGCGTTTCATCCTCTGTCACGAAGCTTTCATTAACAGCGACCATCACTTGCTGAAGCGAAGAAAGCTGATATTCCGTTTGAAGATACTCTTTTAATTGTGAAACGGTGATATCTTGTTTCTCTACTTGCAGCTGGTCCATTCCAACTTCTTCACGTATTCCTGCAAAAAATAAAACCGTGATCACATCGATTCCCCCTTGCTTGGTTTTCCTTCAGGATATTCAACCGTCTCTAGTTGATCTCCTATCCACTTCGTTCCATCTTCCCAAAACTCTTTTTTCCAAATAGGGACAATTTGTTTAATCCGTTCAATGGCATACTCATTTGCTTCATATGCCGTTTTTCGATGCGGGGAGGAGACCGCAATAACTACAGCAACTTCTGTTATATCTAATTTACCTACACGATGAGTAATAGCTGTTAAGGCATCTGGCCATTTTTGCTGAATTTCATCTCCAATTTGACTAAGCATTTTAACAGCCATTGGTTCATACGCTTGATATTCAAGAGATAATGTCTTTTTCCCTTTTGTAAATTCTCTAACCGTCCCAATAAAAGTCGTAATCGCACCTGCCTCTCTTCGGGAAACCTTGCTGATTAATGCTTCTACCGAAATGGGACTATGCGTAATTTCAAATAACTCCATCCTTATTCACCACTTCCATTATGAAATCTATATATAAGTGATCTTCATTTAATTGAAACACTTTATAGTTCTGAACTAGTTTTTGATTTACCTGCACATGGCTAATGATGCACTGTACATTAGTTAAAGAATCCAGAATGGAAAGATCCTGTTCATCTCGAATCAAGGCTACTTTCGGATAACTTTCCCTTTTATATCCTTCAACGAAGATGACATCTATTGAAAAAAATTGGTAAAATCGTAACATTTCCTCCAGACTCAAATCATCCACCTTAGCGCGCAGCTGTAAGGTGCCTCCCCCTTCTACACTAGACACAACAGCCCCTGCCTCATAATGACGGATACTATCTTTAGACGGTGATTCATAAGAGGGTGCTCCGCCATGCCCATGATGCTTAATGGATGCTGCTCTTAATCCGACTTGTGCCGCTCTGCTAATTAATTTTTCCATCAATGTCGTCTTACCGCTATTTTGATACCCTACGACCTGTAAGATGGGACAATATTTTCCCAAGGCCACTCACTTCCTTGAACATCTTCTAATAAGAGAACATCAACCATCATTCCTTGTTTATATCCTCGTGTTCCTCCAGGAAGAACAATGAAAACATCCGCTGCCGCTAAAGAGGAGACAGCACTAGATTTATTGAAGCCAGAAGGAGAAGCAATCATCTTACCTTCCTCAAAAGAAATATGCCCTCTAATAAAACGAGTAAATGGATTCGGTTTAGAAAAATCCTCTCCTAACCACGCACTTTCTCTTTTCAAATGGGGCTTGTCGTTAAATAAATACGTACGAATAATAGGTCGTACCAATAATTCAAAACCCACATAGCAAGCAGAAGGATTCCCAGACAACCCAAATAGAAGCTTGCCATTCAGCTCTGCAACCGTTGTGACACTTCCTGGTCTCATTGCCACTTTATTAAACAGAACCGATGCGCCTAATTTCTCATAAATCGCTGGTAAATAATCATAATCGCCTACAGAAACACCGCCCGTTGTAATTAATATATCTACTTCTGATAAGGCTTGCTTAACAGCTAGGAAGCACTGTTCTAAATCATCACTTAGCTTGCCAAAGTATTTAACCTGTCCACCCGCTCTTTCAATTTGAGCCAAAATCATATATGCATTACTATTGCGGATTTTTCCAGGTTCAAGCGGTTCTTCTACTTCAAGAAGTTCACTTCCAGTTGCAATTACTCCAACGATCGGCTTTTTAGCAACAGGCACCTCTTTGTATCCAAAAGTTGCAAGCAATGCTGAAACTCCAGGATTGATATATGTACCTTCTTGTACTAAAACCGTGCCCTTTTGTGTATCCTCACCTTGAAAGGAGATATTATCACCCTTTTTATAAGAGCGTTTAATTTCAATGAACTTTTGATCATTGTCTGTATATTCTCGCGTTAATTCCAGCATGACAACAGCATTGCATCCTTCAGGAATTTGCGCTCCCGTCATAATTCGAACAGCTTCAAACGCTTGAACAGTTCCACCAAAGACAGAACCCGCACCAATTTCCCCTACTACTTTTAATGATAAAGGATGATTGGAAGAAGCAGATTTTGTATCTTCTGCTCTAATAGCAAATCCATCATACGGTGATCGGTCAAAGAAAGGTACATCATGATCAGCTTTTAAATCCTGTGCCAAAAAACGGCCGTGAGCCTGTTCAATGGCTACTGTTTCTATTACTCCCCTTTGGGCAAATTCCATCACTTTGCGAACACAATTTTCTACTGAAATAGGGGTTCGTTTCTCTACCATAATGCTCACTCCTTCTACTATCCTAATAAACGATAATAAAGATTTTTGGCCGCTTGGATATCATTTGTTCCATGAATAAAAACGCGACCATCACGAAAAACAACCATACGATAATCCTGAAGCTGACAAGACAACAGGTAAGGGTTTTGCTCAACTGTTCCATGATTTTGCAATTGTTTTTGCAACTGATCGAAATTAGGCTGACTACGTCTATTCGGCCTAATTTGAACTGTGTTTCTTCCGCATAATACTTCCGTCTTTGTTTGGTTTTCATAAGACAAATAAGGATACGTTCTAATCGTTCCACAGGATGGACAGTCCGCCGTTTCTATTTTGTCTAATTTAATAGAATAATGCTGATTGCTCCATACATCGAAAGTCAAAAAAGTATTTCGAAGTGATGAAAAATCCTCTACAAGAATTTTAAATGCTTCAGCCACTTGATAAGCCGCTACGATTTGTACTGATGGGCTAATAATTCCGACAGTATCGCACGTAGCTCCACCGACTGGAACGTACTTTAATAGACAATGTAGACATGGTGTTTTTCCTGGAAGAATCGTATGAGTCGCTCCATAGCTTCCAACGCAAGACCCATAAATCCAAGGTATATTATGTTTATGAGATAAGTCATTTAAAATAAAACGAATATCAAAATTGTCTGTAGCATCGATGATTACGTTCACATTATGCAGCAAACGCTCTAAATTCGTTGCACTTGCATCCATCACAAGCGCTTCAATTTCAACCTCTGAATTAATCTTGTGTAAATGTTCTTTAGCAGCAATTGCTTTTGGCGTCTTCAATCTAGCATCTTGTTCATTGTATAATTGTTGACGCTGTAAATTACTCCATTCAACATAATCGCGGTCAATCAGAGTAAGCTTGCCAATGCCTGCTCGGACAAATGCTTCAGCACTGGCACTTCCTAATGCCCCTGCTCCAACAATTAATACATGCTTTTGGGTGATTTTCTCTTGCCCTTCCATACCAATCTGGTTGAATAGCTGCTGCCTTGAATAGCGATTTGACATTGACATTCCCTCCTTTCGTACTCTATTGTAAGTTCATAAATCAAGCTGCTAAAGGTTGATTAGAACAAGGTAACAAGCCCTCTAATTCGCTTGAGCTACCTACAGAAACATGTTAAAAAACAGCAAGGAGGCAAAGAATGAGTAATTTCTCACACTGGAATGAAGAAGGAAGACCTAAAATGGTAGATATCTCTCAAAAAGATGTCACAACACGTACAGCAATCGCTCAAAGTACAATCTCTTTTTCTAATGAATTATATGAAGCCATTCAAAATGGATTAATTAAAAAAGGAGATCCCCTTCAAGTAGCCCAAATTGCTGGAATTATGGGTGCCAAAAAAACGGCTGACATCATTCCGATGTGTCATCCCATTATGTTACAAGGAGTAGATTTCACCTTTGATTATCAACAACAAGCGGCTGGATATGATTTAATCATCCAAGCTACTGTTAAATGCAGTGGAAAAACAGGAGTCGAAATGGAAGCATTAACTGCCGCATCCATCGCTGCTCTCACGTTTTACGATATGTGTAAAGCCGTTGATAAAACAATGGTTATTAAAGAAACCTTGCTCGTCCAAAAAACAGGAGGAAAAAGCGGCGACTTCTTTCATGAAAAGTAATGACCTATTTTAAGAAAAGCGCTTAACTAGACTATAGAGCCAATGACGCCTGAGACTAGACACCGAAACGTGTTGAAAATTTTATAGTTTCTTATTTTCCAAAAACAATCCATGAAACAAGGGACTAGCTACTAAGAGCAGATGCTTTGAAGTGCAGTCCCTTTTTCATAGACAACTTGTTTCATACTCTTCGGGATACTAACCACCAATATGAGACATTTCTACTTTTGAACGTTTCTTCTTTCCATTTCCTCTTTCATCTGAATACCGATCGCCACGATGATTCCAAATATCTGTAATAACCTTAGCAACCTCTTCGTCCGCTTTATCTGAACGTAATAAATCACGCAAATCAAAGCCCTTCGATGCAAATAAGCACGTATATAGCTTTCCTTCAGCTGAAACACGCACTCTTGAACAGCTTGAGCAAAAAGAATCGGTAACTGATGAAATAATTCCAATTTCTTGATTACTGTCTACATATCGATATCTAGTTGCTACTTCACCTGGATAATTCGGCTGAATCTGTTCTAGAGGCATTACTTCGCCAATTTTATTTAGAATCTGCTGTTTCGTAACGACATCATTCATTCTCCAGCCATTTGAATTTCCTACATCCATATATTCAATAAAACGAAGCGTATGCTTTTTTTCCTTAAAATATTCAGCCATTGAAACAATATCTTGATCATTCTGTCCTTTCTGAACAACCATGTTTACTTTCACTTCTAATCCTGCATTAGATGCGGCTTCAATACCTTCTAAAACACTTGCTACCGTACCTCTATGACCATTTAATTGATGAAATCGTTCCTCATCCAATGAATCAAGACTGACGGTTACTCGTGATAATCCTGCATTAAATAGCTTAGATGCAAATTTTTTCAACAGGGATCCATTCGTTGTCACTGCAATATCTTTTATTCCCTTTATTGATTTCAACCGATAAATCAGCTCAGGAAGATTCTTTCTTAATAATGGCTCTCCTCCTGTAATACGCACTTTCTGGACGCCTAAAGAAGCAAATATAGAGGTTAATCGTTCCATTTCATCAAAGGATAAAATTTTTTCCGAAGATAAAAATGGATAATCACTTCCGAATATTTCTTCCGGCATGCAATATCGACAGCGAAAGTTGCAACGATCTGTCACAGATAAACGCAAATCTCTTAGGGGGCGCTGCAATGTATCAGCTATACTAGCTTGCATGTTTTCTCACCTCTCATCTCTGATAGCGAACCTTACTTATCATGTTATATATAATAACATGTTTTATTTATAATTTCTTACTATTTGAGCAAATCCTTTTCGGACAAGTATATATATTCAAAGATTGATTTCTAATAAACCCTACCGTTGTGATTCCTAATTCTTCTGCTAGATTTAATGCCAATTCGGTAGGTGCAGATTTAGAAAGGACAATCTCACATCCTATTTTCGCTACTTTTAATAAAATCTCTGAAGATATTCGCCCGCTAAACACAATGATTTTATCTTCAATCGGAATATTATTTTTCAAACAATACCCATATATTTTATCTAATGCATTATGTCTCCCAATATCCATACGACTTAATAAAAATCCATTTTTATTACATAATGCTGCGTTATGGACTCCCCCTGTCTCATGAAAAGTAGTCGCTGAATTTTGCATATTATTCATGAGACGGAAACAATCATCAGGAGAGATTGTCACTCGAATGTCATTCATTTTCTTAGCGGTAAGAGCATCATTAGCGAAAACAAAGCCTTGTCTGCTCATTCCACAACACGAAGTGATATACCGTTTATTTTGAAGGTTTTGATAATACGGATTCAACTTATCAATCTTCACATGCGCATACCCTTCTTTTTCTTGAATCCAAATATCTTTAATGTCTTCATACTTTCGAATAATACCTTCAGATGCTAAATAACCAATTACCATATCTTCAATGTACTCGGGAGTACAAACCATCGTAACAAATTCTTGTTCATTGATTTTAACCGTAATAGGAAATTCGGTCACAATTGTATCTTCAGCATCAATTAGTTGTCCATCGCTGAACTTGAGAATTTCCCTTTTCTTCACGATCGTCTTCATTTCAACTTCCCCTTCAAGTGATATTTTTATCAAAAACAAAGACGGAAACTGCAATATTCTCTTCAATTTTGATATCTGAAAACAGATGGACAAATTTGGCTCCTACTAGTTCCTCCAGTCCTTCAGGAGGGCCCTCACTATACACATCTTGAATCATTTTTGTTCTAGCTAAATGAACCATTTCACGTCCTTCTGAAGTTTTTGCTATAAAAGTTTCTGTAGGAGTGAGGTTTCCGTATAACGTTGAAATAGCCATATTTTCAACAAAAACCGTATGAATTCTTTCTGGTCCTTTTCCAAAAAGATCTTTACGAAGCTTTCGGATGATATCATTAAATTCATGAACTTTTTTTGACATAAATAAACATCCTCCTATAGTTTTCTAATCATAAAGCAACAAATAAAAAAATAAAAGTGGAAAAGCATTTACAGCATTTTTTAAATCTTGTATATTTCTAAAGTCAACGATATAATCATAATAAGATTTGATGGAACGATAATAATGAGTTTGTTACCGCTCTATCAATTATTAAACTACATTTTAAATGGATCGGATTGGTCTATTAGTAAGTTCTGCTAATACTCTATTCCACCATGATTACACATCATTTTTTCTGAAAATCAAGATGTGTATTCGTGGTGGTTTTTTTTGTTTAACAGGCAAGAGGGGGGAAGAAAATGACACATTCTAAAATTAATATAAAAATCAATGATGTCGAATATGAAGCAGGCTTCGGCTCAACCATATTGGAAATTATTAATCAAGAAAAAATCGCTCATCCGCAAATTTGTTATGTACCTGAAGTTGATCCTATCCAAACATGTGATACTTGTATTGTAGAGGTTGACGGGAAACTTGTACGCTCCTGTTCAACGGTCGCTTTAGACGGAATGAACATAGAATTAGATTCAACTAGTGCAAAAGCTGCACAAACAGAAGCAATGGATCGCCTACTAGAAAACCATCTGCTGTATTGTACTGTTTGCGATAATAATAATGGCAACTGTAAATTACATAATACTGCCGAATTGATGGAAATCGAACATCAAAAATATCCTTACACACCTAAAGTGGACGTAAATGCTGTCGACATGTCCCATCCGTTCTACCGTTATGATCCAAACCAATGTATTGCCTGCGGACAATGTGTAGAAGTTTGTCAAAACCTTCAAGTAAACGAGACAATATCTATCGACTGGGAAGCTAAGCGCCCTCGTGTTATTTGGGATGATGGGGTCTCTATTAACGACTCATCTTGTGTAGGCTGTGGTCAATGTGTAACGATTTGTCCTTGCAACGCTTTGATGGAAAAGTCTATGCTTGGCGAAGCTGGATTTATGACAGGTCTCCAAAACGAGATGCTTAGTCCGATGATTGATTTAGTAAAAGAAGTAGAACCAGGGTATAGCGGTATTTTTGCTATTTCGGAAGTAGAAGCAGCTATGCGTGACACACGTACGAAAAAGACGAAAACCGTTTGTACCTTCTGCGGCGTAGGCTGTTCATTTGAAGTATGGACAAAAGGAAGAAAGATTCTTAAAGTTCAACCTGTCTCCGATGCTCCAGTTAACGCAATATCTACTTGTGTAAAAGGAAAGTTCGGCTGGGATTTTGTTAACTCGGAGGAACGAATTACAAAACCATTGATCCGTAAAGATGGTGCATTCGTAGAATCAACTTGGGAAGAAGCACTTGATTTAGTTGCTAGTAAACTAGGCTCCATTAAGCAGCAATACGGAAAAGGTTCTGTAGGATTTATTTCGTCTTCAAAAATTACAAATGAAGAAAACTATGTGATACAAAAACTCGCACGACAAGTATTTGAAACAAACAATGTCGATAACTGTTCTCGTTACTGTCAATCTCCTGCAACTGACGGCTTGTTCCGTACAGTTGGAATGGGTGGAGATGCCGGTACAATCAAAGATATTGCTCAAGCGGGACTTGTTATTATCGTTGGAGCAAATCCAGCAGAAGGACATCCCGTATTAGCCACTCGTGTTAAACGAGCACATAAACTTCATGGTCAAAAACTTATCGTAGCAGACCTTCGTAAAAATGAAATGGCTGAGCGTTCCGACATCTTTATTAGCCCCAAACAAGGAACGGACCAAGTGTGGTTGATGGCTGTGACAAAGTATATCATCGACCAAGGGTGGCATGATCAAACATTTATCGAAGAAAACGTAAACTTCTTTGAAGATTTCAAAACAGTACTTGAGAAATACACACTTAACTACGCAGAACAAGTGACAGGTATTTCAAAAGAAACGCTTATTCAAATCGCTGAAATGATTCGTGATGCTGATGGGACTTGTGTTCTATGGGGAATGGGCGTTACACAAAATACCGGTGGTTCTGATACTTCCGCAGCCATTTCTAATTTACTTCTTGCTACAGGAAACTACCGTCGTCCAGGTGCAGGTGCTTATCCTCTTCGTGGTCATAACAATGTACAAGGTGCTTGTGATATGGGAACTCTTCCTGGCTGGCTTCCAGGATATCAACATATTACCGATGATACCGCACGTGCAAAATTTGAAAAGGCTTATGGTGTAGAAATTGACGGAAAACCAGGCCTCGATAACATTCAAATGCTTCATGCTATTGAAGAAGGAAAGATCAAGGCGATGTACCTTGTTGGTGAAGATATGGCTCTCGTAGACTCCGACGCAAATCATGTTCACGAAGTTTTATCACAACTTGATTTCTTTGTTGTCCAAGATATCTTCTTATCGAGAACGGCTCAATATGCGGACGTCGTATTACCGGGAGCTCCATCTCTTGAGAAAGATGGTACATTTACAAACACAGAGCGTCGTGTTCAACGATTATATCAAGCACTCCCAACACTCGGTGATGCTAAGCCGGACTGGTGGATTACTCAAGAAATTGCAAACCGTCTAGGCGCAAATTGGAATTACAATCATCCAAGTGACATCTATGATGAAATGGCCAGCCTATCTCCATTATTCAGCGGAGCCAATTATGAAGTACTAGAAGGTTGGAACAGCTTCCTATGGGGCAGCTTCGAAGGAGTAAGCACACCACTTCTCTATGTGGATGGATTTAACTTTCCAGATAAGAAAGCACGCTTTGCCTTATCGGACTGGGTAGAGCCTGCAGAATTCCCTGAAGAATATGATTTGCATATTAACAATGGACGTATGCTAGAGCATTTCCATGAAGGGAATATGACAAACAAATCCAAAGGTATCCAATCGAAAGTGCCAGAGATTTTTGTTGAAGTTTCACCAGAACTTGCCGAAGAGCGCGGAATTAATGATGGTGCAATTGTACGATTAGTCTCTCCTTTTGGAGCCGTTAAATTAAATGCACTTGTTACAGATCGTGTCAAAGCAAACGAGCTTTTCCTTCCGATGAACTCGGTAGATAAAGAGTCCGCTATTAACTTTTTAACAGGTCCTATATTCGATCAACGAACAAATACACCTGCTTATAAACAAACAAAAGTTCGTATGGAAGTGCTCAGTGAAGGCGGAACAGTTCCACTGCCATCTACGAATCCACGGAATAAAAAACGTTATCCTCAAAATGGAGTTGAGGTTAATCGGAAATGGGCTCGTCCGGGCTATGTCCATCTAACAAATCAATAGGAAGGAGAAATAAATATGGCTCAACCTATTACAGAAATCAAAAAAAACCTTCTCACCGAGGAGGAACAGAAACAAAAAAAGCTAGAAGCCTTAACAACACTTCTTGCCAATAACGATGAAGCCTTAAACAAAGTACTGACCATTGTGGGCGAGCTAAACGATATTGGTGTTCTAGAGGCAGCTGATTCCATGCTTCAAGCTAAAGAAAAGATTGCCCAAATTGCGCTTCACCAAGTCTCTCGAGAACCGGTGACCAATTTAATTAACACACTTATGGGGGCAACAGGTGCCCTCATGAAGACTGATCCTGAATTAATAACAAAGCTTGTAAATAGTGCCATGAAAGGTATGGATGAAGCCAATGACTATTTGCAAACTGATAAAAAAGTTAAAGTAATGGACCTAGTTAAACTATTAAATGATCCTGATATTAATCGAGCACTTGGCTTTGGTATCCATTTCCTAAAAGGAATGGGTAAAGAATTAAAGCATTAAGATAACCTCTTTTATAATAGGAAAAAACTCGTACTGGAATAATCTTATCCCCATAAGAAACCAGAAGTTCTATTTAAAATTGAACATATTCTTGATTGACCTCCAGAATCTTGATTTCACCATTCTGGAGGTGTTCTTTTCTTCCGATAATAGCTCTGTTATACAGTGTGGCCCTATGCTAAACAAATGGACTCGAAACTTTCAAGCTACATCCTTTTTTAAATTTTAGATATAAAAAATGCCCTAAAGAGAAATTATTTTCTCTTTAGGGCGTTCATGATTGACAATCCCTATCAATATTAGGTACAACTGGCACACACTTTCTATGAATCTATTTGTTTAACATATATCGCCTGTGAAGAACTTGTAATCACACAGCCTTCTAAATCATTCTCTTTTAATAGCCCTAAATTTAGTGCTGACTTTATCTTCTCCTCATCAGGCTTTTTTTGAATTAAATCCTTTAAATTCAATTCTTCTAATCGATTGACCGTTATCTCTCGATCAAATTTCTCCATTTTCCTTACTTGTCTTTGCAATTTATAATCACTAATAGTTACTTCACCCTTGCTATGCTTTCCAACTAAATAATCGAAATATTTATTAAAGTCCTTCTTTAAAGCCTCCAATTGCATTTCTACTTCTTTTTTCTTGCGACTTAGCTCAACATATTGTACCAACTTGTCCCTTGTAATCAAAGAATCATCCATTTGCAATCCAATCGCCCCATTTCTCATATAGATATTCCATCATATTATGAGATTAAATGAGATATTCCCTTTACTTAAACAAGCCTGGAATTTTGGAAAATTCCACATAATACTTCGAGATAAAGAGAAGATAAAAGAATCCGAAGCAACAAAGATTAGTCTTTTCTCACATCAAAAATATGGTACATTTAAAGGGAAACTAGATATGAAGGGAGATTTTTCAATGTCAAATCATGAAGAACTGAATACACTGCCTCCAAAAACATGTACAATTGAAAGACTTGTCACTATGCCTGAAGATGTTAATAAAGTAATCGAAGGCCGCAAAACAGCAACGCGCCGAAATGGAAGATATGCTGATGTAGGTGAAATAATGGTGCTA
This sequence comes from Peribacillus sp. Hz7, assembly GCF_042136355.1. Lineage (NCBI taxonomy): Bacteria > Bacillati > Bacillota > Bacilli > Caryophanales > Bacillaceae > Peribacillus > Peribacillus sp. Hz7. The sequence goes on along the minus strand of NZ_JBHHJV010000021.1, from coordinate 30,133 downwards.
AACGATAAAAAGTTCATCGTAAATCGTGTATATTCTCAATCATTAGGTGAATTAACAGATGAACATGCGCGTCAGGAGGGATATAAGACGGTAGAAGAATACAAACAATCTATCCTCTCGATTCATCCAGGAATGCCATGGCTTCCACAAATGAGAGTTTGGGTGCATGAGTTTAGCCCAGTTACCGATTAATAGGCAAAAGAAATGGATTTATTGTACAAACTCTTACTATATATTCATGTTCTAAGCGTAATCGTATCCATCGGTCCTTTCTTTATTCTCCTGCCGATTTCTAAAAAAATGCACTTAGTAGGAAAAGAAGAAGTGGATGCCTATCTGGGCACATTCCGATTTGTCGTTCGACTTGCGATGCATTCAGGTCATGTTCTAGTAATATCAGGTATATTACTCGTTATGTCCGGTCCATGGACATGGAATACATCATGGATTATCATGACGCTTTTGATTTTATTCTGTTCATTATTCTTTCTTGCGCGTGCCTTCTCTCCAACACTTAGGAAGTTTCAAGAAAAAGACGCGAATAAAGAGAAACTAGCTGCTAAACTTCAGCGAACTATTTGGATATATATTATCCTTCTCATTACGATGCTTTGGTTTATGGTTGTAAAGCCGGCTTTGTGGGCATAACAAGTAAAAAATCTTCATAGCCTTGGTCTTTCGATCTAAATTATTATTTTCTCTAACAAAGAAGTGAGGTTCCTAAGCTTATCAAAAGCTAAGTTTTTAAAATAAAAGGCATTACATATTTTATCTGACCTAATATGTAATGCCCTTTCTTATTGAATTAACGCCTTCGTTAGTTGAAGAAAATATAAGCAATTTAAAGGATTACACCTGCAAAGTCCCCTTTTAGTATTTCTTTTTCATTCTGATTTGTACATAAAAAGGATGCCATAATAGCTGTTCTATTATTTTTATTTTCTTGCCTTTCGTATTTTTCAATTTTTACTTCACAGATGATTGTATCCCCTGTAAACACAGGTCTTAAAAACTCAAAATTCATAGTACGAGCCAGTACGTTATGATCTCCACCTACTTTTGTTGGTAGAGTTGCGGTTAATAACCCTTGAACAACAAGTCTTCCCTGTTCATCCGGGGTCATATGATGAATTCCTTCATCACCTGAAATCTCTGTAAATAATTCAACATCCCTTACTGTAAAAGTTCGTTCAAATGTAATGATATCTCCTACTTTTAATGACATATAGATTTCCCTCCTGAAGGTTTTATGCTGTATAGTCAATAATCAAAATATTCAAATAATATAGAGCGGTATTCGACACTTTCCACTTCTTTTTTATGTAAGAATATCTTGAGGCTTCCAATCTTTCGGCTTTATGTTCTTATTCATCCATTTCTCTTGTGGTACTTGGTATGGAGTCGTAGCGATTAAATAATTATTGTTCCAGCTCGCTGCTTTGGAACGAATCATTTCATCAAGCAGGATTGGAATAAATTCTTCAGGTTGCAGCTGGAAAGAATAGCGTGCAAAATCCTGAAACCAACCACACTTTAGTAGGTAGCTATCGATTTCTTCTCTTGCCAATCCATTTTTAATGATTAATGTGAATGCAAAAATCCTTTTGATGGCATGCCATGAAACTTTTTCTGGCGTCATAAGCCACTTTTCAAACCGCTCCCTTGCTGCATCAATCGCAGCACTAGGATTCTCTATTTGAGGTCCATGTCCTGAATAGGCCCGCCCAATCCGGAGCCTGGACAACCGATCCAAACTTTCTATCGATCGCTGGATAGATGAAACACCCTCTCGAAAGATATTTAACCATCCGATATCATTGTTGTGAAAGAGATCTCCGCAAATTAATACCTCTTCTTCAGGTTCATATAAAGAAATATGTCCTAACGTATGTCCCGGTGTGTGTATGACTTTCAGAGTTCTACTTCCTGTATAAATCTCATCGTTATCTGAGAGCTTTTTATCGACTCGATAAGGCTCTACAGGCTGATCTAACCATTCTGCACTACAGGCTTCAGGGTCACAAGAATTAATTAAATTGGCATCCCATTTATGAGCAGCAATCGTAACATCATAGTTTTTTTGAAAATAAGAATTGCCGCCTACATGGTCACTATGATAGTGCGTGTTCACAATAAGGTGTAATTCCTCTGGTGAAACGCCCGCTTCTTTAATCAATTGTTCTGTATCTTTCGCCTCACTCCCAAAACCAGTATCAATAAGGATTGGGAGCTTATCCTTAATAAGGATCATGTTTGCACTGGGAAATTTTCTTTCAAAGAAAATAATACTAGATTTTTTCATAAGCTATTCCTCCTTACATTTAATGACTGAACGTTCAATCAATTATATCACTCATATTTACATAATAGTAAAAATAAGGTTATTGGTTCTTCGTTTGGAGTTACAACTGTTGGTTTATGTTTTTTGCTATATCTATCGATTTTGTATAAACCTTATCTACACGCCGACTTCAAATTGCTCCTTCCAACAATATGCTTCCTGTGTAGTAAGGATTTCAACATCCTTTGGTGTAGGTGGTTTTGTACTAAACCGTTCAAAAACAAAAATCCTTCTAACGATTAATTCAATAATAAAAAAGCTTTTCCTTAATTTAAATGTGATAGATATTCAAATGCTGTTGTTCCATATACGCCTTTAAAGTGTCTATTTAAATGGGTTAAATCAACAAAACCACACTCAGCTACTGCTGAATAAATATCTCTATTTTTTTCTATTAACTGCTTTGCATGTTCTATCTTGCAGTTAAGAAAGTATTGATACGGTGAAATTCCAGTATGAGCCTTGAATAATCTAATAAACTGAAACTTCGATAAATCAAGCTCCTTACAAATCTCGTCAAGTTTAAGTACACTTTGTAAGTTAGTATGAAGCATATCCTTTGCTTTTCTAACTAGAGCGTTATCTTTCTTATTTTCTGTAGAAAGATTCGGTTGAATAAGACTATCTGTGAGGGATAAGAGTAATTCATTGCACAAAGCCTCATCTTTCTCGCTTAATATTGCATTGGAGAGACTTAATATTCTTTGTTGGAGTCTAGCATCATACACGATTGGGGTTGAAAAACGTATTATATCCTTTTGCCGGGTAGCCTCTAAAAGCAATTGCGGCTCAATATACAGCATAACATAATCAAGTCCTGTCTCATCATGTGCCATTCCGTCATGTGCCTGTTCTGGATTAAAAAGCATAACACCATTTTGGTAGGATAATTGTAAACTGCCATCCAAGTTATAATGTTGAATACCACGCAATGTTACACCTATTGCATATTCCTTGTGAGAGTGCTTTTTATATGTAAAATCAGTAATACTTGCTGATAATGCGGTAACACCTGCTGATTTCTTATAGGTAAATCTATCCATTAAGTTCACCTCTTATTTGACCTCGCTACAACCATATCATTATTCCAGAGTAAGCTAAAAACAACGCCATCATTACATTAACAATCTTACTATGACTCTGTAAAAACTTCTTGAAGATTGAACCAAAAAGAATCCATGTAATAAATGCCAAAAATCCAATAAGAATTATTGCGAAAACACTTATAGTCACCGCAGGCATTGCGGTATAGTGTGGGGTAATAAAGCTCGGAATTACAGTCATTGTAAATAGGACCACCTTGGGATTTAAAAACTGCATAAGGAAGCCTGATTTAAATGTACCAGATTGGTTTACATTTGGTTTTGATGTATCCGCCTTGTAAATTTGATAAGCGAGATAGAACATATAAAAGCTTCCGATTATCTGCATAACAATTAAAATCTTTGGTATGATCGTTATAAGCAAAGTATTCAACATAGCAGAAATAACAAGTAGTAAACCAAAAGCAGTTGTTGCTCCATACGTATATTCCATTGCCTTTTTTGTTCCAAAATGATGCACAGTAGATAATATGACGATATTAGTAGGCCCTGGTGTAAAAGTAACAATAATACAGTAAATTAAAAAAGACGTAATATTCATGAGGAAAACTCCTTTCAAAGTATTCTCATATAAATATACATCTTAAAATTAAATGCTTTATAGTACATTATTGCAGGATTGCTCTGTAAAGTTAGCTCTACAAATTTACGGTGCTGATACGTATTAAACAACTCTTACCTATATTAAACTAAACTCCGTTCGTTGAAGTAGAATCAAATTTTTAGTAAAATAGATTTTCTTGCCTTTGTATGTAAATACTATTTTAGGGAACAAACCGAAGATTTATGCAATAGCGTGCCCTATCAGGATTAGGACCATTATCAAAAATATGCCCAAGATGAACATTTGATGCTTTTACCCGAACTTCCATTCTCCTCATTCCATGAGTTTACAAAAAATTCACACGATTAATATACAATCTTTACATTTTTCTTCATCATATATCTTACAATATGACTAGATAGTAACATATAAGGAGTTGTACACAGCTTGAAAGTACTAGATAGAACCATTAATATTGCAGATCCTTCTTTTTATAATAATCGTGAATTAAGTTGGTTGGCCTTTAACCTACGGGTATTGGAAGAAGCAATGGATAGCCAAAATGCCTTACTAGAAAGATACAAATTTTTAGCTATTACAAGTTCCAACTTAGACGAATTTTTCATGGTTCGTGTAGCTGGGTTGCTCGATCAAGTAAAAGCAGGGTTTAATCGTCCTGAAAATAAGGCAGGATTAACACCGGTACAACAGCTGGAATCAATCTCTGAAATTACACATGAGTTGATCGAAAAACAGGACCATATCTACAAGAAACATCTTGCTCCTCTTCTAGCAAACGAACAAATAAACATCATTCCAATTACGGAAATATCCAAGACAGATTTAGTTTTTTTAGAAAATCATTTTGATGAGCACATCTTTCCCGTATTAACACCGATGGCAATCGATGCCTACCGACCATTTCCAATGTTAGCAAACAAATCGCTAAACTTAGCGATTATCATTGGAGACAAGGAAGAAAATATCGATATTGAATCTGTTTCAGGAAAGCTTGCCATTGTCCAAGTTCCTTCTGTCATTAAACGTTATATTGAATTGCCTTCAGAAAACGATACACGAACGTTTGTATTATTAGAACAAGTCATCGCTCGTTTTATTCATAAATTATTCAGCGGCTATGAAATAAAATCTGTAACAGCCTTTCGCATCACGCGTAACGCTGATTTAACAATTCACGAAGATGAAGCGGAGGACTTGCTGCAAGAAATTGAAGAAGAACTAAAAAAACGCAAATGGGGAGCACCTGTCCGATTAGAGGTACAAAATCCTGAGCACGACAAACAGGTCGTAAATTATTTAATCGACGAACTAGAGATTCATTTAAAAGATGTGTATTTTGTCCAAGCTCCTCTTGACTTAACATTTTTATTTTCTTTTTGTAATGAGATTCAATCCACTCATGGATATTTAAGCGAGCCAACATACATTCCACACATTCCAAAAGATTTAGTAGGAAAACAAGATATTTTTGACGCTGCTCTTCAGGAAGATATTTTGCTGCACCATCCATATGAATCATTTGAACCGGTCATTGAGTTTATTTCACAGGCAGCCTGTGACCCGGATGTTTTGGCGATTAAGCAGACCCTTTATCGAGTAAGCGGGAACTCTCCGATTATTAAAAGCCTTAAACGAGCCGCCGAAAATGGCAAGCAGGTCACTGTTTTAGTAGAGTTAAAGGCTCGATTTGATGAGGAAAACAATGTCCATTGGGCAAAGGAACTAGAAAAAGCAGGCTGTCATGTTATTTACGGAATGACCCATTTAAAAACCCACAGCAAAATTACCCTTGTGGTGCGTCGTAGAAAAAATAAAATCGAGCGATTTGTTCATTTAGGTACAGGCAATTATAATGATGCAACAGCTAGATTTTATACAGATATGGGATTAATTACTTCTAATAAGAAAATTGGAATTGATGCTACGAACTTTTTTAATTATTTAAGCGGGCATATGGAGAAGCCACACTACCATCACTTAATTGTTGCTCCATTTGATATTAGAGATCAATTTATTGAATTAATCGATAAAGAAATCCAATTCCATAAACAATTTGGAAACGGCTATATTGTCGCCAAAATGAATTCTTTATCTGATAAAAACCTTATTATGAAGCTATATGAAGCATCTAATGCTGGTGTAAAAATCGATTTAATTGTGCGTGGAATCTGTTGTTTGCGCCCAGGAATTAAAGGAGTCAGTGAAAATATCAAAGTGCGAAGCATAGTGGGTGTTTTTTTAGAACATACTCGTATCTACTATTTCCATCATAACGGAGAAGAAAAAGTCTATTTATCTTCAGCCGATTTGATGACACGAAATATGGAAAACCGTGTAGAAATCCTATTTCCTATCTTAAAAGGTCATTTAAAACAACGAATTAGAACATGGGTAAAGCTCATGTTAGCCGATAATGTAAAAGCACGGGAACAAAATAATTCAGGCTATTATCATTATGTTGAAAAAGCAGCGGATGAAAGAGAAGTAAATAGTCAACTCATCTTATATGAAATGGCCCAACATGCAAGAGAACTAGAGGAAATCAACAGATAAAGTTAGAGTGATTTCATTTTAATATAGGCTATGTGAATGAATATTGTTGATTTATACGTTATGTAACAGAACCTTAATAGAAAAACGGGAAGATATTTTCTTCCCGTTTTCCAATGTATTCATTCTCCTTCCACGATTTTGGCAAAATCATCAAGTGTCGTTGAATACTTGATATAGATTCGCGGTAAGAGGTAGAGTTCATCTTTTATACCCTTTTTAGAAAATAGTTCGGGCGTTGTTGTCAGTCCAAATAAGTAGTACTTCTTCGTTTCTGCAACAACCTTGTCATTGAAAATTCCATACGGATATGCAAGAGCAATAACTGGTTTTCCTGTTATTCGCTGAATTTTATCTTTGGACTCTTTCAGTTCATACCCATAATTTTTTATTTGTGTCAAATAAGGATGTGTAGCCGTATGAGACTGAATGGAGATTAAGCCTGAATCGGCCATCATTTTTAAATCCGACTGTGACAACCGGTTCGAACGACCGATAAAATCAGAAATAACGAAGATTGTACCAGTTGGTTTAAAGCGCTCAGTTTTTAACTTTTGAAAAGCAGCAAATGCATTCAGATTATTTTTATATCCGTCATCAAATGTAATGAAAATCGGTTTATTTACTTTATCGATATCTTGCCATCGCTCAAAAGTTAATAATGTGTAACCATGATCTCGTAAATACACCATCTGTTGCTCGAAATTATTTGGCGTTACATACAACTCTTTAGAGCCATGCCCCTTAAACTCATCAATCGAATGATAAAGTAAAATCGGTACCTTTCGCTCCGCAAACACTTGTAGTGGAAGAAATAAAATCAGTATACATAGAACAAATATCGCAATCTTTTTCATAAAACGCTAACAAGGGCACATCAATGCATGCCTTTCCATTCACCTTGATTTTTGGATGCTTTTTCTTTTTTTGCTTTCTGTTTGTGTGCTCGATTAGCATTAGCACTCCCAAATTCCTGAGAGAATTCTGAATCTGTTTTGCTTGAATCAAATCCTTGTTTATTCTTTTGATCCGCGTCATTCTTTTTTGTACGTTTAGCCATGGATATCCCTCCTTCTTACCTTCTAGTATGAGATTAGTAAGAAGAATTATGCTCGTTTGAACAATCCCTTCATGAACTATATAATGGAACTAAAAACAGGGAGTATACATATGGAGATTTTTTCATTAAGTGGACCTAGCGGGACTGGTAAAAGTACAAGTGCCCTTGCATTTGCTGACCAGCATAAAATTCCTGCTATTATTGATGATGGGCTATTAATTTTACATGGCCAAAAGATAGCCGGTACATCAGCAAAGTTTGAGAAAAACACGGTAACTGCAGTAAGACGGGCCATTTTTTCCGATGATTTACATGCAAAAGAAGTACAGGAAGCTTTAAAAATTTACGTAATCAATAAGATGCTTATTATTGGTACATCAGACAAAATGACCAAGTTAATTGCTAAACGGCTCGAATTAGGAGATATCAATCATTATTATTATGTAGAAGAGATTCGCTCTTCCAGTGAAATCAAGATGGCGCAATTTATTAGAAAAACAGAAGGAAAACATATTATGCCGATTCCACATAGACAAGTGGGGCAAAACTTCTTCAAAAGATTAGTTTATAAAGGGATGGATATCTTTTCCCCTAAAAAAGAGAAAATTGGGGAAACAACTATTGTTCGTCCAGACTTTCATAAAGGATATATCCGAATCGAGAAAAAGGCATTTATCGATATTATTGAGCATACATGTTCAAACAATCCGTATATAGACCATCTTGATTCTATTCACGTACAGGTAGAAGGACTACCGACAGCAAGCTTAAACGTCTCTGTCGTCTCTCCTATCTCATATCATTTACCAAACATGCTCGAACAGCTTCAACTAGAAATTCAGCACAATTTTCTTCACCACTTTAATATCGAATTTGCTTCTATTGACGTTCATGTTTCCTCAGTTGGCAAGACCAAAGTAAATTAGAGTATATTTCATCAATTGACGGGGTATTCATAAAGATTCGCGGGATTTCCTTTTAATTCAAAATCAACAATGAGCTAAAAAAGACGACTTCACAAATTCAAGATGAATGTGAGTCGTCTTTTTAGCTCATTACTGTGTACGACGAGTAAATCGAGGTAAGCGTTTCTCTACAAATGCTCCAACGCCTTCAGGGAAATCATTCTGATCAACAAACGGTGTAGACCCTTTCCAAAGAACTGGTGCACTGTCGATACATTCTTGTACAGACGTCTTAACCGCTAGCAATGATGCAGGAGACATAGAAGCGACTAATTTTCCCATTTTGATAGCATAACGGTTCAAATCTTTTTCCGTTACCAAATAATTCAGCATCCCTACTCGATATGCTTCTTCCGCTTTTAACATCCGACCTGTATATACTAAATCCTTCGTTAAACTTGGACCGACTAAATTCACAAGTCTTTGCGCAAATTTATTATTTAATGTAATCCCTAACTTCCCTACAGGAATCCCTAGTTTAGACTTCTCTGATCCAATTCGAATATCACAAGCTAAGGCTAATTCAAGTCCAGCTCCCATCGCAGGACCGTTAATTACTCCAATCGTTGGAATCGGTAAGCGTTCAATTGTCGAAATCGTTTTTTCCATATGCACAAACGCCTCTTCTGCTTTTTCTAAAGATAATTGATTAAATTCTTTAATATCTGATCCAGCCGTAAACTGCTCACCCGATCCTCTTAACAACAGCACTTTATTTTTCGGATTTTCAAGTACTTTCAAAGCAACATCCGCTAATTGATCCCACATATTCGCTGTTAAGGCATTTTTTAAATGCGGGCGATGGATTGTAATAATCGCTAACCCTGCTGTTTCTTGAAGAATAATTTTGGCTTGTTCCTCTTCCATTCGAGTCGTTTGTACTTGCATGCTGCATTTCCTCCCTAATTTCTTTTCTTGTTGATGACTACCCTTTTCCTTTATACCAATTATAGTGCAAAATAGTATAAAAAGGATGGAATCTGTAGTTATTTTTATCTCTATATATGTTATTGTACTACAACAGCAATTCTAATTTATCGAATTTTATAAAAAATTAGCGAATTATTATAGATTTATTTTACTCTACAAAGTGATTATCTAAAGCAAAAGCCCTTCCGTTTCAGAAAGGGCTTTTGCAATCATTCAATTCAACTGAAGGTTTCTTATATAATTGACATGTTCTGTACTTTTGACAACTTTTTCTGCTTGTTCCGGATTGACCACAGTTCCGTGAATCGCGTTTAATTTATACGTCAAAACGCGCCCGACCGCTTCATCAATGCGCTCCATTGGAATCTCACCTTTTTGAACGGCTTCAATAATGCCGTTATACACTTCAAGCTGATTCTCATATTGGTGACATACAAGCAAAATATCCGCCCCAGCTAATAGTGCCTCTTTTCCCATATCTTTATAGGAAAAATATTTATTCACAGCTCCCATCTCTAGATCATCGGTAATGACGATTCCTTCATATCCAAGCTTTTCACGAAGCAAATCTTCAATAATGGCATGTGAAAGGCTCGCTGGCTTTTCCTGGTCATAGGCTGGATATTTAATATGCGTGACCATCACGAAAAACTTCTGATTATCCATTTCCTTAATAATCTGTTTAAATGGATAAATATCTGAATTTTCGAGATCAAGCTGTGTTGATTCTACAGAAGACGTTTCAATATGCGGGTCAATATTACTGCGACCATTCCCAGGAAAATGCTTTAATGCCCCTGTAATAGAGGAATCATTTAAGCCTTGGATGGCCTTTCTTCCATATTGATATACCTTTTCTGGATCTTTCCCAAACGAACGACTATCTGTTGTCGATAAATCAAGTACTGGCGCAAAATTAATATGAATCCCCATTGATTCAAGCTCTGCTCCGTTTAATTTAGCTACCTCATAAACTTGTTTGGCATTGGCATGATTGCCCAGCTTTTGCTGCGAAGGAATCGGTGAGACTTGCTCTCGCATCCGCACAATATCCCCGCCTTCTTGATCGACCGCAAGCATAAGCGGCAGCTGAGTAGAGCTATTGCCCGTTGACTGCTGCAAGGAGTTGGACAGCTCAGCTACTTGCTTCGGTGACGACATATTACGGTCAAAGTAAATTACTCCGCCGATGTTTTTCTCCTCAATGAGTTCGCTGATATGATTATTCTTTTCTGTTCCATCAAAACCAACAATCATTAACTGCCCGACCTTCTCTTCAAGCGTCATCGTTTCGATCAGCTGCTCTACTTTGTCCTTTGGATCCGTACTTGTAGCAGGTACTTTCTCCTCATCATTCTCTTTTTCCACCACTTCGGCATCTTCAGTCACTGCTTTTTCCTTATGCTCTACTGGATTCTCATCAGGAGCTTCTGTTCGATTCGAGCTGTTATTGAATTGAAACCACACAACAGCCAGAGCCAGTACAAGTGCAATCAAAGAAAATAGTTTATATTTTTTACTAATCATCATTCTGTTCTGGAATCTAATAATTTAATCTCTGGCTTCGAAAGCTTCCATCCAGAGAATTCTTTTACTAGATGCCATTTTCCTCTCCAAGTTTGTACCAGTGTTCCATCCTCCGTTGAATCACGAGAGACCATTTCAAAAGAGGCAGTCGCTGTATCTCCACTTACAGAATCTACCACTACCTTTTTCACATCATTATAATCATTTTCGAGCAAGCCCTTCTCCCAATTTGAATAGCTATTTTTATCTTTACGGCTTTTGCTGAATAAATCATACGCTGCGGAATAGTTATCATACGAAATATAGCTGTAATGATCATAAATAACCGATTCAATTTCTGATATGGCATCTTGCTTCGCTTCTTCTGCCGCTGCTGCTTGTTCTGCTTTCTTTTCAGCCGCTTCGCGAATAGCACTATCATCAATAAAGAGATCTAGTTCTTCATCAGATTCCGTTACAGCGATTGTCTCACTTTTCAACGTCTTTCCTTCCACTTTCGCTTCAACATGAATTTTCAGAGATCCATCTGTAGAAACTGGACCGATAGTATTAAGTTCTGCTACCGTTTTTCCTGTACTTTTTCCATTGATAAATACAGTTGCCTGATCCATATTGGAATAGAGACTCACTTCATCCCCAGTTAAATCCAACTCAACAGAAATTTTATGAGTATCTTCTTCTATTGGATCTACCTCGACTACATCTTTTACTGTCGCATATTGGCCTTTGTAAGCCCCCTTCACCTCATGTTCAATCGGTAACAACGGTCCCACTGTTTTCTCGTCACTTTCCTTCAATTCTCCTTGCTCTTTATCATTAATGGAAAGCATTGTTTTATCTTGATTAGTATACACCTTAATATAAACAGGTTGAAAGCTTAAACCATATTGTTCAATCATGCCCCATTTTTTCTTTGATTCTACTAGTGTTAAAAGACCTTCGCTGTTAGAACGAAGAATATTTGTATTTTCAAGTAGCTGTGATTCTTTACGTAAACTCGATTTTGTCTCTGCCAATATATCCGGATTTTCCTCAAAATAATGAAGAAGCATTGTAGCGTCCGCTTCCTTCACTTCCATCAATTCTTGACCACTATTTAATAAATCTGCTAATTCTTTCGCATTCTTTGTTTCCACAGCTTTTTCAAATTTCTGCACAGTTTTAACTGGTTTATTCAATGCTTGAAGTGTTGTATAGCCACCAAAGCCTAGTACAACTACAAGCAAGCCAATAATTGCTAGAACCTTAGATTTCTTGGACTTTAGAAAGGAAACAGGTACCCGAATGTCAGACCTCTGTTGAGCCATTGGCTCCAACTGTTGGATAGTCACCCCACAATTAGTACAAAATGTCTGTTCCTTTTTTACTTTTTCACCACAATTATTACAATGCACTATGTTTGCCTCACTTTTCTTTTGATTAAATTTGGTATAACATGAAAAAACCACATATATTTGATAATTTTATAGTATATAATACTGTCATACAACTAGATTTAAGGAATAAAAAACTATTTTTCTCACTATCTATATATGACTTATAAACTATATAATCAATTTTATTTAAAGTAAATGAAGGAGTAAAAAACATGAACGATTTGCATGAAAAATTAGGAAGCGGGCTTAATAAAATTCAAGATAGCCTTCAAACGAATAAGCAAAAGTTTCAAAATGCTCAAGGTATTAACCAGCATAAAAGAATCATTCAAGAAGCAAGCCTAAAGCGTAATGAAATTCTTTTACAATTAGGAGAAGAATTATACAAAAAACTACGGTGCAATGAAATCCAATCTGATGAACTTTCCAATAAAGTAGCTTCATTAATTGATTTAGATCGTAGCATTTTTAAAGCACAACAAGCGATTACCGAACTAAATGCATACTCAACAGCGGACCATTCTTGTACTTCCTGCGGTGCAACCATTACAAGTGATGATAAGTTTTGTGGAAGTTGCGGTACAAAAGTGGAACTACCTGAGCAAGCAGTCGTCACTGAAACAGTTCCTTGCCAAATTTGTGAAGAACAAATTTCTGTACACGCAGTATTTTGTAACTGTTGTGGCACAAAAGTAGTGTAAATAACGAAAGGAGAAAATCATCTATGTACTGTAAAACATGCGGAGAATCAAATCCAGATTGGAGTAATTATTGCTCTCACGATGGAACCGCACTTAGTAAACCTCAATCTTTACAGCAATTGCAAGTAGTAAGACAAGACGCCACTTTCTGTTCAGATTGCGGTGCTGAAACGAAGGGTGCTGATAATTATTGTATAAGCTGTGGTCACACACTACTAAAATTTGAAAAAGCGACAGAAGGAAAACTTTTAGTACAACCTGCAAGTACACCTATTCAGTTTGGCTCGTTCTCTTTTTCTTCATTGCTTTCAAAGAATGTCTTGAAGAAAGCGCTCATTCCAGCCATCACAGCGTTTCTTTTAATGCTCGTTCTAAACTACATATCTTATGTATCTATTAATAATTTCTATGAAGAATTATTTAAAGAATCTATGATGGACAGTCCCTTAAGTCTTTTAGAAGATTTCTCAGAAGGGACAGATACTACTATTAAACCGCTAGGCAATCTATTTGGTTTTACGGATAGTGTGATGTTATCACATATCATTTCTCCAAGTTATGAAGCGCAAATGGAAAGTAATTTTATATCTGACGAGACATTCACTGGCAAATTAAGTGTTCATTTTACTTATATATTATTTATGGTATTCCCAATGTTAGCTCTATTTATTGGCGGTATTTTATATAGAAGAAAGAATACAACCATTTCTATCCAATCTTTTCTTTCAGGAGCTATTGGGATCGGACTTATTTATAGCATACTCCTTACTGTTTTTTCATTGTTCAGTGGATTCAATTATGATTTTCAAATGAATGATGAGGGAACAAACATTAAATTCAATATCGATACTTCATATTCGTTCTTTGCAGCTATTTTTAAAGGTTTTATGATGGGAGCAGTATTCAGTTTACTAGGTATGCTGTTTAGTATTAATTTCCGTCAAATGACAAAGCATTTAGAAAACCTCATTCCGTACGGCGGGGCTATCCACCAAGGTTTCGCTTCCTTTACACGAGGATTCCTAACGCTTTCAGTTATTATGGTCATCATCCTTGCTAGTAAATTGAATGAATGGAAAAGTAATTTCATTTTTGAATGGATTGATGTCCCAGGACTTAGTCAACTATTAGAAAAGACAACAGTGTTTGCTACGTATATAGGTATACAACTATCATCCATTCTATACAGTATGCTTCATTTCGCGCCTCTTTCTCTCAAAGTAGATGCTGAAGGGGAAAGTGGAGAAATCGGTTACTCTATTTTCTCTGGTTTTCATTATTCTGGTAGCGCGCTAAACGAAGATATGTCTGGTTTGGAATACTTTCTATCCTTTACTAATCTTGATCTTTACCTAAAGCTTGCTGTTTTAATTCCAGTATTATTGCTGTTATTTGCGGGTTATTCACTAGCGAAATCCAATCAAGCTTCTTTCCAATCTCTTGCTGTCTTCAGCCTAGTCTACAGTCTATTCACTGCTACATTGGCTGCTGCTTGTGCGATTCATATTGAAGGAATGATGGATATTATGAATGAAGGAAAGACCGCTTTTAACTTTTCACTCGCTGTTGGTACCATTAGGGTTTTTATCACTAGTTTCCTTTTTGCTTATGTGATTGGATTCATCGGGAGCTATTTAACGAAACTTCTCCCTAACACTAGTAAATAATCTACAATCCCCCTATTCCTACTGTCTAAAAACAGGAAATGAATAGGGGGTTTTTCTGTAACATATATGTCAAAAATAATTTCCAATTTATCCACATTTAATTATCTGTATTTTGTAAAATAGGTAGATAGTAGCTATTAATAGTTAATTTGGCACAGAAAGGAGTTAGTAGCGTATGGCATTTTCTATAAAATGGAAGATTCTACTTCCTATTATTCTATCACTTATTGTAGTATTTGGAGGTTTTTCATTCTTTTTAACAAAGCAAGTGGAACAGTCTTTGACACAAAAAGGTGAGGCGATTGTGTCAACCATTCAATTGAATATAGAAGATTCCATTATTTCACGCGAGAAAGCAGAATCCATTTTAGAGCAGGAAATGATTGGACAGGCTGTAATGACTGCTTCTTTATTTGAAAAAGGAACAAGTTATGAAGAGTTGGTTGAGTTATCTGAAAAATCTGGAATCGATGAGTTTTGGATTACAGACCAACATGGTAATACGATTTTAACAAATATGGCGAAGAAGGTTGACTTTAATTTCAGCAGTGATCCCGACGGGCAAGCCTATGAATTTATGAAATTGATTTCTGGTGAAGAATCTGTGGTCACTCAAAAAGCAACTGAACGTTCCGTTGACGGTAAATTATATAAATTTGTTGGTGTAACAGGTTGGAATGATGAACGTATTGTACAAGTCGGACGCGACGGAGCAACGCTGCAAGAATTAGATCAACAAATCGGCATAACCCCAATGATTGCAAGCTTAAAAGATGAACTAGGCGATACGGTAAAATATGCAGCTATTTTAAGTAAATCTGGTGAGGTCATCGTTTCAACAAATGAAAAATTATCACTTGATTCCAATATTGAAACCAATAAACAGTGGAATGGTGAAGTCAATAATCAACGTGTTATGTATTTTTCCAAATCATTATCCAATGGGCAACTGCTAGTTGTCGGCCTGTCTAATGAAGTGATGGACACTGTGCAATTGTATACAATGCTTGCAGCCTTAATAAGTATTATTCTTGTCATACTAGCCATTTATTTCATTGTTAGAAAATTATTAAAACCGCTTGAGATGATGACAAAGTCACTTGAAGAGATTAGTCATGGAGAAGGAGATTTAACGATGCGTCTGGATGTTCATAGAAAAGATGAAATTGGCCAGCTTGCATCTGCTTTCAATCAGACATTATCGCAAATTCAAGAAATTATTATCGGGGTCAAGCAAACGGCAGCCAATGTTTTAGATTCGTCTTCTTCATTGTCAACGCTTACGGAAGAAACCGCTAAGCAAACACATTTAGTATCAGAATCAGTAGAACAAATTGAACAAGGAGCTGCTACACAGTCAGCAATGACAGATGAATGCGTACATACGACAACTGGGCTTGCCCTTAATATTCAACAGGTCACTGAAGTGTCTAGTGAATTATTTAAACAATCAGAACGAACAAAAGAAGCTGCTGAAACAGGATACCGTGTTATTAATGACGCAGTGAACCAAATGAAAACAATTGATGAATCCGTCCACATCCTATCGGAAACAATCGGGATGATTCAATCTAATACAGTAGAAATTAATTCATTCTTATCAACTATTTCAGCTATTTCGGAACAAACTAATTTATTAGCATTAAACGCAGCCATTGAAGCGGCTCGCGCTGGTGAGCATGGAAGAGGATTCTCCATTGTAGCTGAAGAAGTTCGTAAACTCGCAGAACAAACTAATACAGCTACAGAGCAAATTCAAGCATTGATTGGAAGAATGCAGCATGAGGTAGAACGTTCAGCCAACCACATGCACATTAGCAGTGATTATGTAGATACTGGAAAGGAAATTACCGAAGAAGCAGGACAATCATTTTTACATGTGCTGAAGGAAATAAGCGGTATAACTGAGAAACTTCAATCTATTACACAAGCAACTGAAGAAGTATCAGCCGGTACAGAAGAAATGAATGCCGCTATTGAAACGATTGCGGGTGCGTCTCATGAAGCACAACATCATATCCAGAGCATCTCTGATAACTGTGACATCCAAAATGAACGTATGAACAATATGACCGACAGTATTTATCAGCTTCGTGAAAACTCTAAACAATTACATAGTAAGGTAAATCACTTTAAAACAAACTAATATAAAAGCAATCATCTTGTCATAAGAAATAGAACTCCTTTTCTTATGACAAGATTCCCCATTAATTAGCTTTTTGCTAGATTCAATTGCCATGAAACACCATATTTATCTTGAACCCATCCAAACTTTTCACTCACAGGGGAAGGGGCTAACGGCATTAAAACAATTCCATCTTGGGATAAAGCTTCAAAAGTTCGATAAATTTCGTCCTCCGTATCACATGTGACAAATAATGATATAGAAGGTGTAAAGGTGAATTCATGCTTCACACTGCTATCTATACACATAAAATTTTGTCCCTTTAATGAGAATGTAGCATGCAGCACACTTCCCTCCTCACCAGCCTCATTTGCACCATATCGAAGAATATCAATGATCTCTGAGTCGTCAAAGATAGATGTATAATAGTTCATTGCCTCTTCGGCCGTTCCAGAGAACATTAAAAACGTCGTAACTTTTTGATTTGACTTTTCCACGTAAAAGCCCTCCTCATACAAACCAAACATACGTTTCTATTTTTATTTTCTCTAATTAACTTCATATTGTCAATTATTATTGTTAAGTCTTTTAATTAGAATAACGCATAAAAGTCAATAACATTATTGCTTCTCTAACACCATCCGTATCCCAAATCCTAAAAAAACAGTTCCTGTAATTACTTCCATCGCTTTGCTTACTTTTTCGGTTTGCATAAAGGCATGCAAGCGTTTAATAAGCGAAATATAAAAGAAATACCATATGACAGAAAGAGCAATAAATATCACTCCAAGTGCTAAAAATTGCAAAAAGTGATGTTCACCTTTTGAGATAAATTGAGGTAAAAAACTTAAGAAAAAAACCGCTACTTTTGGATTAAAGATGTTTGTTAGAAATCCTTCTTTGAAGTTTTTCGGTTTTGTCTTACGTTGGTGAGCCCGCTCTTCTTTTATTAATTGAGAGCGTTGACGCTTCAAAGCACTACGAAAAGAATGAATAGCAAGATAAATAAGATAGATTGCGCCAATTAACTTAAGTATGGAAAAGAGCACCGCCGATTTCATAATAAGAGCGGAAAGACCACATGTTGCAAGTAACGTGTGAATGAAGAGCGCTATAACAATACCTGCAACCGTTTTAAATCCCCCTTCCTTTCCATAAGTAATTGTATTTTTTGTCACTAAAGCAAAGTCAGGACCTGGAACGATAATAATGAGCAATGCTGTGATGATAAATAGCAAATAATTTTCCAAACAAATCTTCCTTTCTTGTCAAAAACCATGCAAAAAAGAAGAAGGGAATCCGTCAGGCCCCTCCTTCCTCTTTATTAATTCGAAAACTGTGCTTTATATTGTTGAATAACCTGTTCCGGCTCTTTGTTTTCGCCTTCTAATTGTCTTTGACGTGCCGCTTGGTTTACTTGCTCGTCAGCATGGTAGCTAGAACGAACGAGCGGGCCTGCTTCACAATGTTTAAAACCTTTTTGAAGAGCGATTTCTTTTAGCTCAGCAAACTCATCTGGATGCACATAGCGTTCAACCGGCAAATGCTTTTTCGTTGGTTGTAAATATTGACCGATTGTCATAATATCTACATCATGCGCACGTAAATCATCCATCGCTTGTAAAATTTCTTCTTTTGTTTCGCCAAGACCAACCATTAAGCTAGATTTCGTTGGTGTATCAGGGCTGATCTCCTTTACCCTTTTTAACAATTGTAAAGAGCGCTGATAAGTAGCTTTCGAACGAACACGCGGAGTTAAACGTTCTACCGTTTCAATATTATGGTTAAAAATATCCGGCTTCGCATCCATCAGCATGTGCAAACTTTCATAGTCACCTTTCATATCTGATGGCAGAACCTCAACTGTACATGAAGGCACTCTACGATGAATCGCACGAACCGTTTCCGCAAAAATTTCAGCACCGCCGTCCGCTAAATCATCGCGAGCAACAGCCGTAACAACACAATGGCGTAAGCCCATAACCTCCACAGAGCGTGCTACACGTTCTGGTTCTTCACGATCTAATTCAGTTGGCATTCCTGTTGTAACAGCACAAAAGCGGCAACCACGTGTACAGATGCTTCCTAGAATCATAAATGTCGCTGTTTTTCTAACAGCCCAGCATTCATGAATATTCGGACATTTCGCTTCCTCACATACTGTATGCAGCTTTTCTTCACGCATCATTTTTTTCAAGTCTGTATAGGTTTCATTTGTGTTTAATTTAATTTTTAACCATTCAGGTTTTCGCAAGTATTCCTTGTTCGCCACGCTCTCTACCCCTTACCTTTGAAAAGTATAATCATCATTTGTATATTTGGATTTCATCAATTCTTCGACTTCTTCTAACATTTCTTCATTTGGTTCAAATGCAGCTAACTCAATATCAAGTCCTTTTTGGAACCCGTCTTTAAAAGCTGCCTTTAACTCTTCCATTGTTACTTCTCGTTCTAAAATATCATGAATGAAAACAGCCTTTTGTGCAAACGCTTCTCTTGCTCTCTCTTTCACTTTTTCATTTGCAAATATAAACAAATCATATAAGGTTTCTGTATTCATTTCAATAGGAATCGAACCATGCTGTAAAATAACGCCCTTCTGACGATTTTGGGCACTTCCAGCTGCTTTCTTCCCATCAATCTCCAATTCATACCAGGAAGCTTCTTCAAAACAAACCGCTGTCCCTGTTCTCCCAACCGGCGCATCTGGAATTGCTAGTTCTGCTTGAATCCCTAGATTTCTATATCCTTCTAAAATCCCTTGCGATAACACTCGATACGCCTCAACAACAGAAGCTGGCATCTTCTCATGCGCTTCACTCACAATCACACTGTACGTAAGCTCATTATCATGAAGCACCGCAAGCCCTCCTGTTGGACGTCTTACAATTTCAATCCCCTTTGCTTTAGTAGCCTCGATATCAATTCGACCGACTGTTTTTTGAAAATGACCAAGTGTCAATGCAGCTGGTTTCCAACCATAGAATCGAAGAACAGGCGGAATAAGACCGCGACTGTGCCAGTTAAGAAGCGTTTCATCCAATGCCATATTATAAGCAGGACTTTGTAACCCGGAATCAATAAAATACCATGTCTCCACCATGTTGTTTTCACCGCCTGTATTTTAGTTTATTCTACTCTTCTTCCTCATTATATATAGAAAAAATGAGCATAAATAATATTATTCAAAAATAGTATAAATTCGTAATCACCGTAACGAATTTACATAGCTTACAGTTAATTCAATCATAATCAATTTTATGATAGCATTATCACTATTTTTGTCAATTAATTGAGATTCGATTTTCTTCAACAACTGCCTCTAGCATTTCGCCCGCTTTAGGAATAGAATCGATATCAGACAGATGCATATACTGATATACATTCAGGATGATAATATAATAAGAAAAACTAAACGAAGAGAAGGGTAAAATCGATGATTAGATATGCTCAAGAGAAAGATTTACACACCATTTTAGAAATTTATAATGATGCAATTGTAAACAGCACAGCGGTTTACGACTATACACCACACACCATTGAAGATAGAAGAACATGGTATAAACAAAAGCTCGAAGCGGGATACCCTATAATTGTTTTTGAAGAAGATGATCAAATAATGGGCTTTGCCACTTTTGGCCCTTTTAGAGCTTGGCCTGCCTATAAATATACGATTGAGCATTCTGTTTATGTACATAAAGACCATCGAAGAAAAGGCATCGGATTACACTTATTAAAGGAAATAATAATGATTGCCAATGAACAGAAATATGCGACACTTGTCGCTGGCATTGATGCCGCTAACGAGGCCAGCATCAAAATCCACGAAGGATTAGGCTTTATCCATTCTGGCACAATAAAAAAAGCAGGCTATAAATTCAGCAGATGGCTGGATCTTGCCTTTTATCAATTAGATTTACAAGGACCAGATCACCCTACTGAACCTTGATACATATAGTTTCAAGCCCCCTCATAAGTGCGGGGGCTTGAATTTATCATTGGAAATATAGGTGAAATCCAAATTTTATGTAAATCATCTGATTAATCTGCAAAATAATTCAAGAAATGCTCTGCAGCTTTAGTCAAACGATTTCTTTTTAAGGATACTATGGCTGGTTCGATAAATAATGGAAAATCCTCAATTTCAAGTGTACTAATATTCTGATGAGAGATATCATGAATTTCCGATTTCGGAATGATTGAAATACCTATTTCTAACGCAACAAAATTCAATACCGTAAATATATCGTTGCATTCTAGAACAATATTAGGGGAAAAATCACGTTTATTGAATTCATTCAAAATGTCCCTATAAATAGATGAACCTTCCATAGGGCCTAACATAAGAAATGGATAGTTAATGATTTCTTTTAAACTAATTGAACTTTTATTAAGCCCGTTTGCCCATGCAGCAGGAAGCGTCACTACAAAAGGTTCTCTCTTAAGTCTTTGCACTTGATACTCTTCTAAATTAGCTGGAGGAAGCATAAATGAAAGTTCGATTTTTCGTTCAATTAATAGTTTTTGCAGGTAAGATGAATCCTCTTTCCAAATATTAACGAATACATTGGGATATTCCCTTCTAAACTCTTTGACCTTTTTAGGAAGTAAGTTAACACAACTCGATGATATACCAATCGATAATGTTCCCCGAGTTCCTTCTTCTATTTCTTGTATTTCTTGCTTAACCTCTTTTATATCTTGCAGCATATGCACAGCATGGTTATATAAGACCCTCCCAGTTTCCGTTAACTCCCACTGTTGTCTATAGCGTTTAATTAAAACCGTTCCTAATTCCTTTTCCAATTGTTTAAGCTGTTGACTCAATGGCGGCTGTGCCATATGCAAGATTTCCGCCGCCTTCGTTATATTCCCTTCGTCAACGATTGTTTTAAAATACTTTAATTGCCTAAGATCCATTCATACACTCCCTAATCATATTTTTTTCATATAATATCATTATTATAAATATATTTTTCATATCACGAAAAGTTTGTTACAGTATTTATATCGCTAGCGTACAGTATTTGAAAAAACCATCTCTTTAAATAAAAGAATCTATATAGCAACATCATTAAAGGGGACATTACTATGGAACACACAGCAAAAAATATTAAAGACCAAATGACATTTGAATTACTTATCGAAATCTTAAAAGAACACGGTATTACAACTGATAAAGAGATACAAGATCGTCTAACAAACCAGGTTAAGCTTTCTTCAATGGATGAAGAGCTAAAACAACGTGTAATCGAACAAATTAAACATTAATTCTTTTAGTTGATAAACAGAAAAGAACGCTTAGAATGCCCTTATAAGGGTGATTTTAAGCGTTCTTTTTTCCATACATTCATTTTAACAAAACTCCGCATCATCAATGCATTCATGTTTCATTACATTCTATACAAACCTTAAGCATGGCCGTTTAAGTCACCTTCTTTGGCTCCACTAATGTATACAACATTCCGCTAAAAATAAGGATCATTCCAATAACCTGTAAAGTCGAAGGTCGAAATCCTATTATAATGGTATCCAACAAGATAGCGACAGCTGGATCAACAAAAACTAGAGCAGATATAACAGGTGTAGATAGTTGTCTAAGACTGTCAAAAAATAAATAATAGACAATCCCCGTATGAATCAATCCTGTCCCTAAAATAAATAGCCAATTCGTTGAACTCAAATGATGAAACACGTTAAAGTCCATAAATGGCAATAAAATAACAATTCCAACCGAAGTTTGAACAAATGTCATCGCATAGGCACTTAACCCTTGAATGCCTTTCCCTATAATCATCGTCATTGCATAACATATGGCTGCAAGTAAAGCCCATATAAAGCCTGAGCTTACGAAGTCTGAAAATGATGTTTGACCAGTAATGCCTATTATAAGGACACTTCCAAGGAAACACACAAAAACAGCCAACAAAGACCATACATTCATTTTTTCCTTTAGAAAGATACTTCCGAAAATCAATACTAATATAGGAGCTAAATGATAGATAGAGATGGCAATGGTTATAGACATTTCCTCAAATGCTTTAAATAGAAATACCCAATTTAATACTAAAAACACACCGCATAGCATTGTAACTAGTACATCTTTCTTTCTCCAAACCTCTACTTTATGCTGTCCTGTAACAAACCAGCACAAACCCAAAAATAGCGTGGCACAAATACAACGAACGAATACTAGCTCAGATGCCGGAACACCCGTTTTTACAGTAAAAAATCCAATTGATCCAAAAATAGACATGGCTAATATCATTTTAATCATAGCTGCTGATTTCATATACAATAGAACCTTTCCTTTATACTAATCTAGCATTTATCATAGCATATTTTTCCTAACTTCTTGTTAATTAAATGGTATCATCTAACGCCGGACTTCCAATCAAAGAATTTAAAAAATCCTCCTGCGCCCCCTACCTTGCTCAAAGGTGAAGCACGCAGAAGAATTATTGTGAAATGATAAAGTGAAACTTCCATCAGTGGGGGTTTTCCTTCATCCCCCACTGATGGTTAGTTGAACCAATCGGACCTTTACGGGCAGTTGTCCCCCACCTGTCTTCTTTGACTCCTCATAAGCTTGAGGTGGGGGTCTTACTGCCCGTTAAGAGTGGGATAAATAAAACGAGCTCTTTGATTATCTGAAAATCAAAGAGCTCGTTGTTTATTTTGAGGACGTAACACCTTCAAAAGCCATCGATACTTTTGCAAATTCTTCATCACTTACAATTTCAGACAACTCTTCTCCCTCTTCCACTCGCAGAAAGAAAATATCCACATCTTCTTCTGTTTGCTGCTCTAATTCTTCTACAAAACCAACCGCAACATATTCATTTCCTTCTACACTTAGCGTACCTAAGACTTCGATGTCTTGTTCTTCATCATTTTCGTCAAATAGGGTGAAAATATCGCCAACTTCAATTTTATCCATATGACCGTGCTCCTTTATTAAAAAAATAAGTTCAGAATATCTATATTACCTTATCTTCTCCTAAAAAATAATAAAATATTCTAAAAACCTCAAATTCACAGTTGACTAATAAGAAAAATAAGTTTAAATTAGAAACAAGAATTTATTGCCTTTATTAAAAAGAATATCCAAATGCATATGCTGATCAGACAAACTGAAGGCTGCATCTTATTACGTGTGTGACATGTAATGAAGATTGCAGTCTTTTTGTATTTTTAGAGAAAAAAAGGGGGAGCTCACAGTGGTAAAAGCTAAAAAAGGCGCATTTCATTTTTTATTAATTCTTTCAGCATTAATGATGATTCTAGCAGGTTGCAGTAACAGTCAATCCAGCAGCAATGAGGAGAAGGATGGTTCTTCAGACTCTAAAAAAACTGTGGAATTATTAAACGTCTCTTATGACCCAACTCGTGAATTATATCAAGAATTTAATGAAGATTTTATCGCTTACTGGAAAGAAGAAACAGGTCAGGATGTCACGATTCAACAATCACATGGTGGATCTGGAAAACAAGGGCGTGCCGTTATTGATGGACTTGAAGCGGATGTTGTCACACTTGCTTTAGCCTATGATATCGATGAAATTGCTCAAGCAAGACAATTATTAAATGAAGATTGGGAAACAGAATTTGAAGACAACTCAACACCATACACATCAACAATTGTTTTCTTAGTTCGTAAAGGCAATCCTAAAGGCATTAAAGATTGGAACGATTTAACGAAAAAAGGTGTTTCCGTTATTACACCAAATCCAAAAACGTCAGGTGGTGCTAGATGGAATTACTTAGCAGCATGGGCCTATGCGAAGCAGCAATATAGCGGGGATGAAGCTAAGATTAAAGCATTTATGAAAGACTTGTATGGAAACGTTGAAGTTTTAGATTCAGGTGCTCGCGGTTCAACAACAACATTTGTAGAGCGCGGTATTGGTGATGTATTAATCGCTTGGGAAAATGAAGCGTACCTTTCTTTAAATGAATTAGGTAAAGATGAATTTGAAATTGTCACACCGCCTCTAAGTATTTTAGCTGAACCGCCAGTAGCCGTTGTTGATAAAATCGTCGATAAAAAAGGAACACGCGAAGTAGCTGAAGCTTACTTAAAACACTTATACACAGAAAAAGGGCAAGAAATCGCAGCGAAAAACTACTATCGTCCACGAAGCGAAGCTGTATTAGAAAAATATAAAGATCAATTTCCATCCCTTGATTTAGTGACCATTAAAGATTTTGGCGGCTGGAAAAAAGCACAAGAAACTCATTTTAATGATGGAGGAACATTTGACGAAATTTATCAACCTAAATAATAACTCCACAAAATGATTAGTGAAAGATACATATCTTTGTATGTATCTTTTCACGTTATCTAGCGAAATAGAGGTGTAACTCCGTGAACATATTACCGGTACGAAAAAAGAAAAGGCGTAATATAATACCTGGCTTTGGCTTATCTCTTGGCTATACGATGCTCTATGTTAGCATTCTAGTTTTACTGCCCTTATCAATGGTTTTTATTAACACGACCACAATGACTTGGAGTCAATTTATTGAAACCATTACCGATGAAAGAGTCGTTGCTTCCTATAAATTAAGCTTTGGTACTGCTTTAGCAGCAGGCATTCTAAATGTTATTTTTGGAACCATTATTGCTTGGGTGCTCGTTCGTTATCATTTTCCTGGAAAAAGGATTGTCGATGGTTTAGTCGATCTGCCCTTTGCCCTGCCTACCGCTGTTGCTGGAATTGCCTTAACGACACTCTACGCCCCTCAAGGATGGGTTGGTCAGTTTTTCAATTTTAAAATTGCCTTTACTCCACTTGGCATTATTATCGCATTAACGTTTATCGGTTTACCATTTGTCGTTCGTACCGTGCAGCCTGTTCTCCAAAACTTTAATGGAGAAGTAGAAGAAGCATCTGCAAGCCTCGGTGCCAATCGACTTCAAACCTTTATAAAAGTTATTTTGCCAGAATTAATTCCAGCCATTTTAACAGGCTTCTCTCTTGCATTTGCTCGTGCCCTCGGGGAATATGGGTCAGTCGTTTTTATCGCTGGAAATATGCCGATGAAAACAGAAATTACCCCGCTCATCATTATGACGAAGCTAGAGCAATATGATTATGCAGGTGCTACCGCGATTGCAACAGTCATGCTCGTTGTATCCTTTTTATTATTATTCATCATTAATATGATTCAATGGGTGACCAATCGAAAGTTTTTACATAGTTAAGGAGGAGAATCTATGGCTGGACATGTACCACTGCAACAAACGCCGACTACAATCAAAGTAGCTTCCGTCTCGCAAGAACCGAAGGCAATCAGATGGACTTTAACCTTCATCGCCCTCGCTTTTTTAGCTTTATTTCTTGTTTTACCGCTCGTTACTATTTTTATTACGGCTTTTCAAAAAGGGTGGGAAACTTATGTGGCGGCGATCACACATCCCGATGCACTCTCAGCCATTAAATTAACCTTGCTCGTCGTTCTTATTACCGTACCGTTAAACGCTATTTTTGGCGTCATGGCGGCTTGGGCGATTACGAAATTCCAATTCAAAGGCAAGAACATTTTAATTACAATCATTGATTTGCCTTTTGCTATTTCACCTGTTATTGCCGGTCTTGTTTTTATTCTTCTTTTCGGTGCACAAGGTTTATTGGGAGAATGGCTGTTCGAGCATGATCTAAAAATTGTCTTTGCGTTACCAGGAATTATGTTAGCAACGATTTTCGTGACCCTGCCCTTTGTAGCACGCGAGCTGATTCCACTTATGCAAGCTCAAGGAACAGCCGAAGAAGAAGCGTCTCTCACATTAGGAGCAAGCGGCTTTAAAACCTTCCTTTTAGTTACGCTTCCTAATATTAAATGGGGGTTATTATACGGCCTCATTTTATGTAACGCTCGAGCAATTGGCGAGTTTGGCGCAGTATCCGTTGTATCAGGACATATTCGCGGCATGACCAATACGATGCCGCTTCACATTGAAATTTTATATAATGAATATCAATTTTCAGCCGCATTTGCAGTCGCATCACTTATGTCTGTTCTCGCCATTATTACACTAATTGTGAAAAATCTAATTGAATGGAAAGCAAAACATATTTAAATAGAAGGAGCTTCTTACAGATGAGTATACAAATTCAAAATGTCTCAAAAGCGTTCGGCTCATTTCAGGCGCTCGATCGGATTAACATCGACATTCAAACCGGAGAACTAATTGCTTTACTTGGTCCATCCGGTTCAGGAAAAACCTCACTTCTACGCATCATTGCTGGATTAGAAGGATTAGATCAAGGAGCGATTTTATTTGATGGAAAAGATATCACAGATGTAAATCCGAAAGAACGAAATGTTGGATTTGTATTTCAACATTATGCTTTATTTCGACATATGACCGTTTTTGACAATGTCGCCTACGGTTTAAAAGTGCGACCGAGGAAAACTAGACCATCTAAAGCGGACATTCAAAAGAAAGTAATGGAATTATTACAATTGGTCAAATTAGAAAATTTCGCGGACAGATATCCTTCGCAATTATCAGGCGGGCAACGTCAACGAGTTGCGCTCGCTCGTGCTTTAGCCGTTGAACCTAAAGTATTATTGCTCGACGAACCATTCGGTGCGCTCGATGCAAAAGTACGAAAAGACTTACGCCGCTGGTTACGGAAATTGCATGATGACTT
Organism: Peribacillus sp. Hz7; assembly: GCF_042136355.1. NCBI lineage: Bacteria > Bacillati > Bacillota > Bacilli > Caryophanales > Bacillaceae > Peribacillus > Peribacillus sp. Hz7. The sequence continues at coordinate 2,562 of NZ_JBHHJV010000021.1, read as the reverse complement.
TCATATTACTAGTATATTTGTAACCCATGACCAAGAAGAGGCACTCGATGTAGCGGATCGAATCGTTGTCATGAATAACGGAAAAATTGAACAAATTGGCAGCCCTGAAGAAGTATATGATCATCCAAATAGTCCATTTGTGTATGACTTTTTAGGCAATGTCAATTTATTCAAAGGACGGATCCAAAACGGAAAATTAAAACATGGAAGCTTTGAAGCAGATATCCCAGAATTATTTAGTCAAAATCATCCTGAAGCCATTGGCTACGTTCGCCCGCATGATATTCAAATCGAGAAAACCAAAACAAGTGAAGATGCTGTTCATACGACAATTAGCCACATCCATGTAATTGGTCCAATTGTCCAAATCGAATTAAAACGTACAGACGCGGAAGAATTTTTAGAAGCTGAAGTAACGAAAGAGCATTATCACTCTCTCCAGCTAAAGGTCGGCGAACAAGTTTATGTACGACCAAAACAATTAAAAGTATTTATTCCTGAAGATTTTTCGATTTAAACAAAATAAGAATCGCCTTTCACATTCATCGTGAAAGGCGATTCTTTCTTTACTAAACGCTTTCTATTTCCTAACTTTTTAAGAATCTAAACATAATATAGTAAAGTTTCTACTTTAAAAGTATTGTATACTTAAATTAACAAAAATTCCATAAAGAGGTGAGTTTGATGACAGGCACAATCGCTGTAATTATGATTTTTTCCATCCCTATCATCGCAATCATCACAGGTCATTTTCAAAAACAATCGAAAATCAAACGGGATATGCTAAAAGATGAGTTAGAACTAGAAAAACTAAAGCACGAAAACTATCTCATAGAAACAGAAAAAATCAAGCTTGAACTTGAACAAATGCAAATTAGAAGAACTATAGAAGATACGAAATGGCCTATTAAATAGAGAATCCTTCCTCCTCATTAATATATGAAATTGTTGATTCATTATAACAGAACGGAAATACTCATCAACTCCTCCGTTCTTTTTTTATTTCTCACAAAATTGTAAACTTTAAATAAATAAAAGTTGACATATATCCCCACCTATTGTTAACTTATAATATAAATAGTTAACAAAGAGGGGATACATATGACTACTGCAAAGCAAATCAATTGGCAACAAATTGCCCAAAATGTTCTTAACGGAGAAAGTATTACAAAAGAAGATGCCCTACATATTTTAAACGTACCAGATGAACAAGTATTAGAAGTACTGAATGCCGCTTATCTTATTCGTCATCATTATTATGGAAAAAAAGTAAAGCTTAATATGATTATCAATACAAAGTCTGGACTTTGTCCTGAAGACTGCGGATACTGTTCACAATCGATTGTGTCTGAAGCACCGATTGATAAATATGCATGGTTAACGAAAGATAAAATTGTTGAAGGTGCGTTTGAAGCAAAACGCCGTAAAGCAGGTACATATTGTATTGTCGCATCAGGTCGCCGTCCAACGGATAAAGAAGTAGAGCACGTCATTGGTGCCGTAAAGGAAATCCGTGAAAAAACAGATTTAAAAATTTGCGCATGTTTAGGTTTTCTAAATGAAAACCAAGCCGAAAGACTTGTCGATGCAGGGGTTCACCGCTACAACCATAACTTAAATACCCATGCTGATAACTATGATTCTATTTGTTCGACTCATGGATATGACGATCGTGTAGATACAGTTAGTACATCTAAAAAAGCAGGATTATCTCCTTGTTCAGGTGCGATTTTTGGTATGGGCGAAACGAAGGAACAAGCGGTAGAAATCGCCTTTCAATTGAATGTATTGGATGCAGATTCAATTCCATGTAACTTCCTTGTTGCCGTTCCTGGTACACCGCTTGAAAATCAAGATGCCTTAACACCGATGCAATGCTTAAAGATTTTAGCAATGATGCGTTTTGTTAATCCAACAAAAGAAATCCGTATTTCAGGCGGTCGTGAAGTAAACTTACGCTCTCTGCAACCTCTTGGTTTATTTGCTGCTAACTCTATCTTCGTTGGAGATTACTTAACAACGGAAGGACAAGAACCAACAAATGACTGGGGATTAATTGAAGACTTAGGTTTTGAAATTGAAGAATGTGCACTTTAAAAAAGTAAACTCATCTTGGTAATCTCTTGTTTAATGAAATAGGAGCGTCTCAAAGACGCTCCTTTCTTTATGGGGAACTCAGAAATTTATACATCATTACCAAGATTATTGTAACGATGGGGTATCATACTAGAGAAAGAAATACTATCACCTTCATTTAAGTGAAATTGTTGATCTCCTAAATATACCTTCCATGTCCGCTCTACAAAACTTACCTAATCTTCCTTATAAATTACTCATAAGTAGATTTCCGATAAACGTTTTGCTCCTTCGGTCAAGCCGTAGGATTTAATTTCTTTGTACCATTATTTCTAATGCGTACAATCGGTTTCTTGTGACTTGTTGTAAACAAATCATACCTTACCGCATAGGTGGTTGTATCGAGAATCCACTCTGCCACCCAGTCTGAGCCAGACAATATAGATGTTTTTTTAGCGATATTAATGGCGCTATTTACATCGCGAA
>NZ_JBHHJV010000020.1:0-57695 GCF_042136355.1 Peribacillus sp. Hz7 | reverse complement strand
ATTCGCTCGACTTGCATGTATTAGGCACGCCGCCAGCGTTCGTCCTGAGCCAGGATCAAACTCTCCGATAGAATTTGACTTGCTCATGTTGCACTTTTTTATAGTGTGTGCTCACTTAAAAAATTAACGTTGGCGCTTTGTTTTGTTCAGTTTTCAAAGAGCAATTTCCGCTATCTTGCAGAAGCGACTTTCTAAATATATCATTTACTCGAAATTAAGTCAACACTTTTTTAGAAGTATTTTTCTTAAATATTGTCTCGTAAACGCTGTTTTAATAAGATAACATTTTATTTTCACTCCGTCAACCGAAATTTAAAAAAATCTATCCATTTTATATTTTCATCATTCTTACATTAATAAAATTTTTGTTTTCAAAGCATTATGTTATCCACAATAAAAAAGGGAATTGAATAGAGAAAACTCGCAATTTCCTTGCGTCTCTCCATCCAATTCCCTTTTAAAAACGTTTTTTTCGTATTATTTCAAGAAGATGAAATATAGAACAAAGACTACAAACAGTCCATACATGATTGGGTGTACTTCTTTCGCTTTCCCTTTCATTATCATTGTGATTGGGTAAAATACGAAACCACAAGCAATACCAGTAGCAATCGAATAAGTTAATGGCATCATAACAACTGTGAAGAAGGCTGGAACAGCTACTTCAAATTGATCCCATTTAATTAAACGAAGTGATGAAACCATCAGTATCCCAACAATAATCAACGCCGGAGCTGTTACAGCTGATGTAACAACCGCTAATAACGGAGCAAAGAATAAGGCTAAAATAAAACAGATACCTGTTACAATTGCTGCAAAACCACTACGAGCACCTGCTGCAACACCAGAAGTTGATTCAACATAAGACGTTGTTGTAGATGTACCAAGAATTGAACCTGATACAATGGCAAGTGAATCTGCAAGTAACCCTTTACCCGCTCCCGGAAGTACGTTATTTTTCATAAGTCCCGCTTGTTGAGCAACAGCTACTAATGTACCAGCTGTATCAAAGAATGAAACAAATAAGAATGTTAAAATCACGACTAGTATATCTACTGTAAACAAGCTATTTACATCAGTAAATGCTTCAAACGCCGCTCCAAAAATTGGAGCAAGACTCGGAGCAGTACCTACAACCGCTTCAGGAGTAGAAACCAGTCCAAAAATCCCTCCGACGATCGCTGTAATAACCATCCCAAAGAAAATACCGCTCTTAATTCCTTTTGTTAATAAAATAACCGTAATCACAATACCGAATATAGCTAGTAGTGCATTACCTGTTAACTCTCCAAATCCAAGCAATGTATCTGGATTATCTACGATAATTCCTGAACCTTGAAATCCTACAAATGCAATAAATAAACCAATCCCAGCCCCAACCGCATGTTTTAATTCTGCTGGAATCGCGTTAATGATTTTTTCACGAATACCTGATACTGATAAAAGAACAAACACAACCCCAGAAATCAGTACCCCTGTTAAAGCCGTTTCCCAAGGAATTTTCATTCCCAGGACAACACCGAATGTAAAGAATGCATTTAGCCCCATACCTGGTGCAAGTGCAATTGGGAATTTTGCAATTAACCCCATCAGTATGGAACCGATTGCAGCTGCTAAAGCGGTTGCCGTAAATACCGCTCCTTTATCCATGTTAGCCATTCCTAATATATTAGGGTTAACAGCCAAAATATACGCCATAGCCAAGAACGTCGTAATTCCGCCGATAATTTCACGGCGATAATTCGTACCTAGTTCTTCAAACTGAAAGTATTTCTTCATTCCCTAGTCTCCTCCGCAACGTCATATACGAAAAAAGCTCCGTTCTCTACCGAACGGAGCTTAACTACATGTAAAAGAGGGGCTTTACAAATGCTACATCTATACCTAAATTCTTTTACATCGTAGTCAAGCTGTTCACGGCAGCTTGGTAGAAACTTTCGGACCATATTTCCGATATTATACGACGAAACATTATTTTAATTTAATAAATATAGGCATAGTGTAACAATTCCTAATACACACGTCAATATTCAAGACGAATGTTCAGATAATTAAATCTTCTATCGTTCGTGATTAGATTATTTTTCCTCTTTAAACAAGAATAATATACGGAATTTATAAGGAATTAACCCTATTATTCCCACTCAATTGTTGCCGGCGGCTTACTCGTAATATCATACAGCACGCTCACTAACCATTGATACATAAGTGTTTTACGCTTTTTATCAAAACAGAAAAATCCATTCAATTCATGTAATTCTTGTACTCAATTGTAGCAGGTGAACCTCTTGTATGTTTTCATTCATATTATTTATCTGTTTGCTCTTGCTTCTTTTTCAAATACTCCGCACGTATTTTTTCAAGTTGCTGCTTTTTATCAAATTTGGCAGGCTTGTGTTTTTCATGATACTTTGTCACAGCTACCTTACCTTTGGTATCCAATTGATATTTCCCCACTTTGTTCACCTACTTTTCTTGTCCTTAAAGAGAATCTATTCAACAAATATAATATACCTTATTAGTGTACTGCTAACCCTGCATATATGCGTAAAAACATTAAAAACTTAGTAAAATAATTCATCGCCAAATAGTCATTCATTATACTTATCTTTACGACCTTGAATTTGCTGATTCATTTTAAAATCATCAATCAAATCACTAATTTTGACCAAAATAAAAACTCCCCTTCTAGTTATTTGTTATAAATAACTAGAAGAGAGTTTAATTTTTGAAATATAAATAGTTGTACGTTAATCACAATATTAGTACTTAACAATTCAACTTAGACATTAGTATGACTGCGTAACCTATTTAGATTATATTATTCGCAAGTCCTACTCCCACTCAATTGTTGCTGGCGGCTTACTCGTAATGTCATACACCACGCGGTTTACATGAGCTACTTCGTTAACAATACGTGTTGAAATCGTTTCAAGTACCTCCCACGGAATACGCGCCCAATCAGATGTCATCCCATCAATAGACGTTACTGCACGAATACCGATTGTGTAGTCATACGTACGACCATCGCCCATAACACCTACACTACGGATGTTCGGAAGCACTGTGAAGTATTGCCAAATGTCGCGATCTAAGCCTGCTTTTTTAATTTCATCACGCAGGATAAAATCAGATTCACGAACAATCTCCAGTTTGTCTTCTGTAATTTCGCCTAAAACGCGAATACCTAGACCTGGACCTGGGAATGGTTGACGCCATACAATCTCATCTGGAATACCTAGTTCTGTTCCAAGAGCACGTACTTCATCTTTAAATAACGTATTAAGCGGCTCAATTAACGTAAACTGCATATCTTCAGGAAGCCCGCCAACATTATGATGTGATTTAATCGTTTGAGCAGTCGCCGTTCCACTCTCGATAATATCAGTATATAGTGTACCTTGAGCTAAGAAATCAATACCTTCTAATTTCGTTGCTTCATCATCGAATACATAAATAAACTCATTACCGATAATTTTACGTTTTTTCTCTGGGTCTGAAACGCCTGCTAGCTTGTCTAAGAAACGATCAGCTGCATCCACTTTAATAACATTCATATGGAAGCCTTCGCTAAAGGTTTTCATTACACCTTCTGCTTCCCCTTTACGAAGTAGACCGTTATCAACAAAGATACATGTTAGTTGATCACCAATGGCTTTATGGATTAACACAGCCACAACGGAAGAATCTACTCCACCGCTCAATGCACATAGAACTTTTTTGTCGCCAACTGTTTGACGGATTTTCTCCATTTCCACTTCAACAAAGTTCCCCATAGACCAATCGCCTTTACATGCACAAACTTCAAATACGAAGTTTTTCAAAATATCGTTTCCATATTCTGAATGGCGTACTTCAGGGTGGAATTGTACCGCAAATAAGTTACGCTCACGATCGCTCATCGCTGAAATCGGACAAGACGCACTTGTTGCATCTACTTGGAAACCTGCTGGTGTTTCAACAACTAAATCACCATGGCTCATCCAGACAGTTTGCTCTTTTGGTAAGTTAGCAAACAAACCTGAATCATTTTGAACATTAAGAATCGCTTTTCCATATTCACGATGCTGCGCTGGCTCTACTTTCCCACCATAATATTGCGTCATCAATTGCATCCCGTAACAAATCCCAAAAATCGGTAACCCTAATTCAAAAATCGCTTCATCGCAACGGAAAGCTGACTCATCATATACGCTGTTTGGTCCACCTGAAAAGATAATTCCAGCTGGATTCAATTTTTTAATTTCCTCAGCTGTAATCGTATGTGGATGTAATTCACTATATACACCAAATTCACGAATACGACGTGTAATCAATTGGTTATATTGACTTCCGAAATCAAGTACTACGATCATTTCTTGGTTTATTTCTGTTTTCCCCGGCACTATCGTCACCTCAACTAATGTATTTTCACTTGAGTCTTTCGAATCAAGCAATTACTTTTACTATTTCCATAACCAGAATATTATCATAAAAAAAACTAGAAATATGCCTTCATCATAACAAAAAGGCAGATTTCTAGTTTACACGTTGAAATCCGCCTTCATAGTCAAATCATTTCCGGTGATTTGGTAGATACTTTCGATCCGTATTATCGAGGATATATGAAGGGTTCTATACGTTTTACGGTCATTGTATCAGTATAATAAAAACAAGGTCAAGAGCTAGTTTTTCTCATTAAGGTTTCCCAGCTCTCTTGAAGCTCCCTCCATGCTTCTCCTTCTTCATCTCCTCTATAAAGAATTATTTCATAGCGACGTGTCAGTTTGGTCATTAGATTTGTATCATAGACCGAATCAACATAAGCAGCATATTCACGAAATGTTTGCCCATCAAGACGCTTTAATCCCGCACCATGCAGTTGTTTAACAAGCACTTCATATGCTTCAGAAAAACAAATGGATTTTCGTTTATAACGAGCAATCAGTAAACGTGGCACCCATTTTCGACGAGTAAGAAATAAGCTAATTACAACGATAACTACAGTCCCTAAGCTTATCCAAAATGGCTTCATACTCGCCATAAATTCCCCATTCGCTCCTCTTTGTTCACTGACAGCATTCTTCTCTTCTCGCTGCAGTGTTTCGGCTTGATCCTCACGTACAGTAGAATGTTCCGTATCACGATGAGTTGTCCTGTCTGAATTAATAAATTCCGATTCACTCGAAAATCCTTTCGTTGGTTCAAAAGGAACCCATCCAATCCCAGAAAAATACACTTCCACCCAAGAATGTGCATTATTATTCGTTACTTGATAAATAACCTCCCCTTCTTTAACCGTTCGCTCCCCCTCCGTATACCCCTTTGCCCATCTAGCTGGAATACCTGCCGCTCGCAGCAAAACAACCATTGAAGTCGAATAGTTATCACAATAACCAATCTTTGTTTCAAATAGAAACTGATCAACATAATCTTGATCCTTCGCTGGATAAGGAATGTCCTCTTTTGAATAGACAAATTCCGGTTGATCGAAATAATCTTCTACAGCCTTCACCTTATCGTACCAATTTGATTGATTCTCTGTCAGTTCCTTTGCTAAATCATACACTCGACTCGGGATACTATCAGGCAGCTGCGTATATAAGTCCATCAATACATCCATCGTTTCATCAGCCTCTGTTACTTTTCGGAATTGCGACAAATCATAACGCGGCTGCTCATAATTCACCATATACTCACTTATATCTTGTACAGTTCCATCCGCCGTCTGAGGTGTTAGTTTCTTTAGATTCGGTTCATATAGAAAAAATGAGACCCCATCCGCCTTCACGTTTTTCAAATAACTCCCTGCCGGATAAAGAATATGTCCTTGATCCTCCATAATAGATATTGATGCCGCAAGTGCTTTTGTGGCTACCTGCTCCGGCCCCTCGTAATTCTCTAGCTCTGTCAGCTCGTCGCCATTAGCTAGCGGGAAGGCCGTTCCTTCTCCAACCGATGAAATCCATCCTTTCCCGGTATATACATTCTTACTTTCTACCTTCCAATAATCATTCGTCGTTGCTGTATGATAAAACACAACGGACGAATCCGGCTCAATAGAACCCCCAAGTTTTGAATCATCCTCACTATATCCAACCTTACTAACGGAAGCTGCACTGTCCTCTCCCTTTGCCTGCTCAGAAAAGGATTGAATAAAAGGAATGGGGTCTGGCCACTGTGGACCAGGCTTTGGCAAGAGAAGACCCATTGATACAAAAAAGGCTACCATAACAATAAGCGACATAGACCATTTCCCTAACAGGCGGAGCGACAACGCTGGAAACAGATGAACTAGTTTCATTACTCCCAATATCATAACCCCTGCTATGACGACTCTAACGATGGCTGCGCTCGCATTATAAAAAGTAAAAGTGTCCAAAATCGCTAAAAGAATAACCGTCATACTAAAAAAGAAAAACAGATTGCTCTTCATATAAATCCAATAATGAATCAAGTACGTCACAAGCCATAACAGTGCAAAAAATAATAAGGTCCGAAACGAATTGGTCATAAGTACCCAATCGCCACTCCATACATAAGCTATATTGACTTCAAGCTCTCTTATCGAAAACAGTGTATCATCATATAACATATATACAACTGCAGCTATATACCCTATTAACACAACAGAACGGGCAAGCCAGTGAAGAGAAAAGAAGTGAACAGCTAATGATAAAATGATAAACAGAATAAACACTTTCATATTCCCTGTATCCGTTAGTTCCGAGACCGGACGCATCCATTCTGTAAGGAGAAAAAATGAGAATACATAGATGAATAGTTGTATTATATTTTCGATTCGTTTAGGCATCATTCTTACTCGCTCCCCCGGTTTGCGATATCACAAACTGAACCTGTACGCCTTGTTTCAAAGCTACTTCCTGCACTATGTAATCTTCATCTTTTACCTGTTCCTTCACGACAAAACAAGTAACCGCTTGGTTATTCCTATACGCATATATGTGTTCAAGCTTTTCAAAGGTTAACTGAGTCGTCATCACAATAAGCTTCGCTTGATGCATCCCCATTCGAATATCGCGGGGTAAACTTTGATTCAAACTCGGCTGTATACGAGCTAAATCATAAAAAATCTCTCTCTTATGCCTCTCCCCTTTACTTGTTGGCAAATATACATTCTGCATAGAATCAATCCAGCCAATCTGTATCCCTCGCTTTAGCGCCGCATGAACAAAAGAAGCAACGAAGGACACCATTTCCTCAAATGAGTCCGTATAACTTTGATCTAAAATAATATAAAAAATTTCCTTCCTTTGCTCATCGAATTCTTTCGTCATGAGCTTATTCGCTTTTGCAGTCGCTTTCCAATTAATCCAAGAGAGCTGATCGCCGGCCTGATACTCTCTCACACCAGAAATGACGGATTGGCGGGAGCGCGCTCTTTGTGAAAAGCCTTGCTCACCGCTCCATAATCGATTAAATTCCCGATAACTTAGCTCATGATAAGCCGGAAAAACAAGAATGGTATCCTCTGTTTTAAACATTTGTTCCTTGTGAAACAATCCTAGTACATCACCGGTATGTAGACGTATCCCTTGAAAAACGTGCTCCCCGCGCGGAACATGTTCTAATGTATACTGCCAAGTTAACGTTTTTGTAAAGCCAACAAATAAAAGAGATTGCGGCGGCCTAAGCGATGCCCCTTCTATCTGCTCCTCTACTAATAAATACAGAAGAGGAAATCGGCTTTTTCGTGTCACTGTAATGTAAACATCCACTGCACTTCCAACTGAATATTCTTTCTTGGTAATCTTTCGCTCCACCGTATATACATGAAATGAATGAAAAGACAACGCCAGTGAATAAAGAACAAAAGGGCACACCGCATAAAACAAAAACCAACTGACAAAACTACCTTGAAACATCGTAAATATAAACATAGCTAGAAGCAAACTAAACAGCCCTATCACTTTTGTATATCTTTTCACGTTCTTCATCACGTAGCCACTCTCTTCACTGGCACTGAAGTCGTCGAAAGAATATCTTGAAGAATAAACGCAGCATTTTCTGCAGAATATTGTGCTTCCGGTTGTAAAATTAATCGATGACCAAACACAAATGGCGCTAAATACTGAATATCATCCGGAAGCACATAATCCCGGCTGCGTAATAGCGCATAAGCTTGAGCCGCCTTCATTAAAGCTATCGATCCACGCGGACTCACTCCTAAATAAATACGGAGATCATTTCGTGTTCGATGCGCAAGGTCAATAATATATGCTTTCACTTTATCATCTACCACGACGTCCTTTACCTCTGCTTGCAGCTGTAATAACTCCTCTAAACGAAGTACTGGCTGCAGCTCCTGAAGCGGTGAATAAGAGCCTGCCCGTCGCAATACTTCCATCTCTTCCTCCACAGTCGGATATCCCATTTTCAGTTTTAATAAAAAGCGATCAAGCTGCGCTTCCGGAAGCGGGTACGTCCCTTCATGTTCAATCGGATTTTGCGTCGCCATTACGAAGAATGGCTGCTCTAATTTCCTCGTTTCTCCATCAATCGTAACACTGGCTTCTTCCATTCCTTCTAGCAGTGCTGATTGCGTCTTCGGTGAAGTTCGATTAATTTCATCAGCTAAAATAATATGTCCCATAATCGGCCCAGGACGAAAAATAAATTCCTGTTCCTTTGCATTAAAAATAGAAATACCTGTTACATCAGATGGCAGCAAATCAGGTGTAAACTGGATACGTTTAAACGTTGCTCCAATCGATTTCGCAAGAGCCTTTACGAGTACAGTTTTTCCCACACCCGGCACATCCTCAAGCAGTACATGCCCCCCTGCTAGTAAAGCAACTATACTTAATTCAGCGACTTCCCTTTTTCCACTCACAACTCGATCAATATTGTTCAGCACTTCTTCTAGTTTCAGATGTATTTGTTCTTGCATCATATTCTCCCCCCTGCCCTCTTAAACTAGTTCGACTAGCCCCAAACATAATCCTCCATACAGTATGGCTATAACTATACAATCTTATTTTTCTATTAAGCCTATCTCCTCCACTTTATTTTGTATTTGGCTTTATTAAATAACGTTGTTAATTTTTAAAACATAGAATGGACCGCGAATAATAGAATCGATGTTCTTTATTCGCGGTCCATTCTATAATAGATATTTTTGACAACAGGCAGAATACTAACGAAAATACTTTGCATAACGAATGTACTTTTACTTGATTCACCTCTGTATAAGCACAATTGCAAAATTTAATTAAACGTTTGATTAAATACTTCAACTGGAAGAATCAATTAATTAGTAGAAAACCCCGGGAAAAAGAGTAATCCTCACCTCTTTTTCCCGGGGCTTGTCTTTTCCCTTAAACACACTTCTGTGAGACTAAGTACCGCTTAACTACTTCTTCTGTTTCATCTTCTGAACTCAGTCCAAATTCATCTTTCATTGTTCGAGTAACCGCAATGATTTGGTTATCTTCTATCCCAGCCTTGATAAATGCATTGACTACGTATATAACGGTTTCACTACTTTCTTTTTTCCATACCCAGCTTGTCATTTGAATGAAACAAACCCCTCCAAATCATCAAAAGGTGATATTAATTTAAGTTAATCCACACACTCTTCACTTCCGTATAATTATCAAGCGCATAGCTTCCCATTTCTCGGCCAATTCCACTTTGTTTATATCCTCCAAAAGGAGAGGCAGCATCAAAAACGTTATAACAGTTTACCCATACCGTACCTGCTTTTAATTGATTCGCCACATAGTGAGCCTTCTTCACATCCTGTGTCCATAAACCAGCTGCTAAGCCATATTCAGAGTTGTTTGCGCGACGGATGACATCGTCTAAATCTTCAAATGGCATAGCAGACACAACCGGTCCAAAGATTTCTTCTTTCGCAATTGTCATCTCATCATTCACATCAGCAAAGATCGTTGGTTCAACAAAATATCCTTCTCCTTGACCATAAACACCACCCGCTACAACTTCTGCTCCTTCTTGTTTTCCTAATTCAATATATTTCCCTACTCGCTCTAATTGCTCCTGAGAAACTAATGGCCCGATTTGGGTAGAAGGATTAATCCCCGCCCCCTGCTTAATGTTTTTAGCATGAGCAGCTAAATCTGCAACTACATTATCATAAGATTTCTTTTGAATATAAAGACGTGAACCGGCACAGCAAACTTGGCCTTGGTTAAACATAATACCCATTAAAGCTCCAGGTATCGCTTTACTCATATCCGCATCCGGTAAAATAATATTAGGTGATTTTCCACCTAGCTCAAGAGAAATCTTTTTAACTGTTCCTGCCGCTTGGCGCATAATCATTTTTCCGACAGATGTTGAACCAGTGAACGCAATCTTATCTACGTCTGGATGATCGACAAGCGGTGCCCCAGCCGTTTCTCCAAAACCTGGTACAATATTAAGAACTCCAGCTGGGATGCCAGCTTCAAGTGCTAGTTGACCTAAATATAAAGCTGATAACGGTGTTTGCTCTGCTGGTTTTAACACAATTGTACATCCTGTAGCAAGAGCTGCTCCTAACTTCCAAGTTGCCATAAGCAGAGGAAAATTCCACGGAATAATTTGTCCTACTACACCAACTGGTTCATGACGTGTATAGTTAAAATAGTTACCTGCAACTGGAATCGTTTGTCCCATAATTTTCGTAGTCCAGCCAGCATAATAACGAATATGATCGATAGCAAGAGGTACATCCGCATTTCTTGTTTCATTAATAGGCTTCCCATTATCTAAAGTCTCTAACTGCGCTAATTCTTCTTGGTGCGCTTCCATTAAATCAGCTAATTTATAAATAAGACGACCGCGTTCAGAAGCACTCATCTTTCTCCATAGACCGTTTTCAAAAGCCTGACGAGCAGCTTTTACTGCTCTATCTACATCTTCTGGTCCTGCTTCACTCACTACAGCCAACACTTTTCCATTAGAAGGATCAAGAGTTTCAAAAGTTTGGCCTGAAGCGGCTTCTACCCATTCCCCATTAATCAAAAGCTTTTTCGTTCCCTTTAAAAACTCCTGTACACGCGGCTTGATTGATAATGTTTGTTCCATCTAAAAAATCCCCCTTAAATTAACTATGTTGGTACCGCTTACAACTATTTATATATGCAAGTCCTATGCCAAAATTAAAGACCTTTGATCTTCGCATCCCATCATTTTTAAACATATACACCTGTTCCATAATGGAACAACTTCATGTACCATCCTGGAACAGGTGTATAAATTTAGAACAGTGCACAAAAATTCTACAGTGTTCTACCATTCTGCTATAATAGTTCTTATATTTGATATTTTTCCCAGAATATTAAGCAAACTGCGAGGTGTCATTCTATGTCTATCGATCTCAACACATCTAAAGGAATAGTCCCTAATCATATTCAAGAATCATGGAAACGTTGTTATTCAAATGGACTTGACCCTGCAACAATCGATCAAGACCATATACTTGGAGAATATGAACTAACCCAATACTACGATAAATATGAGGAGCTTCTTTATTACTCCTCTTCTATTTTAGAGAACGTGCACGATTCCATTCGTGGGGCGGAATTTCTTCTATTAATTGCTACACCTGAAGGATATATCATCGATACCGTTGGAGAACCTTCTTTTATTAGGCATGCTGATAACGTCGCTTTAAGAAAAGGAGCCAATTGGCTGGAAGAATCGAAGGGAACCAATGCGATTGGTACAGCTATTGTAGAAAAAAGCTCCGTACTTGTTCACGGAAGCCAACATTTTTGGGAGAATAATCATTTTCTTACTTGTGCCGCAGCTCCCATTCTTGATTCTAAAGGACAACTTCTCGGCATTTTAAATTTAAGTAGCTATCAACAAAACTATCATCCACTCACATTAGGTTTGGTCAAAAGAACCGCTCATAGTATTGAACAAGCTCTTTTACTAGCTCATACTCAAAAGCAACCAAAAAACTTCACAAAAGATCTTGATTTTATTTATAATCATCACCCTGCCCCTCTTATTACCGTTAATAAAGAAGGCACAATTACAAGAGTGAATACGGCAGCAACCCGTACAATTGGTTATTCAGAACAAGCTGCAATTGGTAAACCGATTTCCAACATTCTAGTAGAAGTGAACCCTTTAGTACCAGAGCAAAAATTTTTGTTAAATAATCAAGTATTTACTCCCCACATTCTTACTAGTGATTATCGTGATCAGTCCTATATGCTTTTACGAGGAGAAACAAAACAACAGAATGCTGCATTAACGAATCGTTATCACTTTACCGATATTATTAGCCAAGACTCTAAAATGAATGAAATGATAGCCATTGCGAAAAAAGCAGCAATTATAGATATAAACCTTCTGATTTCTGGTGAAACAGGCACAGGGAAAGAGTTATTTGCTCAATCTATCCATGGTGCAAGCTTCAGAAGCAACCAACCCTTTATCGCCATTAACTGTAGCGCTATTCCTGAAAGTTTATTAGAAAGTGAGTTATTTGGATATGAAAAAGGGGCCTTCACAGGAGCCAAAAGCCAGGGACAAGCAGGTAAGTTTGAAGCAGCAAACGGCGGGACTCTGTTCTTAGATGAAATTGGGGATATGCCTCTGACTGCCCAAGCTGCCTTACTTCGAGTGCTGCAAGAACGTTGTATCACACGTATCGGAGGAACAACTCCTCGTCCTATTGATGTACGGATTATTGCGGCCACTCATAAAGACCTACAAAAGGAAATAGAGGCGGGACGTTTTCGTGCCGATTTATATTTTCGTCTCAATGGCTTTACGTTAAAGCTTCCCCCTCTACGCAATCGTACCGATTTGCTTTTATTAGCCGAACATATTTTATCTCAGTTACCTTTCAAAAAAGAAAATATAGAACTAACCGAAGATGCCCAAACCTTTATTACTGAATATGAATGGGCAGGGAATTTCCGACAATTACAAAATGTATTACAGCAGGCCGCCTTTCTAGCCAATGAGAGTCGTATTACGAAATCCTTGCTTCTTTCTCTTTGTCCCTCTTCAGTTGAACCAATAGAAAAAGAACAAACAAAAAGCCAAAAGATTATGAGCTTGCGAGAACATGAAATAGCTCTTATTCAGCAAGTATTGGAACAAACAAATGGAAATATTAGTCGTGCTGCTAAGCAATTGGATATTGGACGTAATACGCTTTATCGGAAAATGAAAGAGTATAATCTTATGTTGTAATATTCAAAAAGCGCCCCATTTAAGGGCGCTTAATTAATTAGCGTATTTCTTTTTCATCTCTTCTTCTTTCTCTTTAATCGATTCTTTTAGCTTTTCTCCCTCTGTTTTTAAAGTTGTGCTCAGCTCTTCATCTTTCGTTTCATAATATTCACGTATAATCTCATAGCGCTGATCGATTAAGCTGTTTACTTCTCCATATGTTTCATAGTTGATTTGTTCCTTCTTTATATTTAATGAATCGTTTAACAAAGCCCTATAAAAAAATAGAATCTCATAAAATAAACAAAGCCTCCAAGTTGGAAAGTTTAAATACTTCCATGCCTTGGAGGCTTTGTGATTTTAATTTAATTTGTAGCTTGTTCTGGTGTTTCACTTTCTTCGATTTTACGAACTGCGTCTTCACTGACATCCACTCTCTTTAGGAAGAACGCTAAAATTAACGCAACAATGTTCATGCCTAATGCTACTAAGAATGAATATTGAATACCAGCTAATAACGCTTGTTGACCTAGCAGCGTCATTGCTTGCTCCGTTGCTGTAGCTGGGTCAACACCAGCCATTAAACTTTCCGCTTCATTTGTTGTTACATGGTTCATAATCGTTACTAAAATAGCTGTACCAATTGAACCTGATACTTGTTGTGCCGTGTTGTTTATCGCTGTACCATGCGGATTTAAACGTGTCGGTAATTGGTTTAAACCGTTTGTCATAATAGGCATCATGACCATCGACATCCCAAACATACGAAGTGTATAAATCATAATAATATAGGTGTATGATGAGTCAATTTGTAGTTCTGCTAATAAATAAGTAGAAACCGCTGTAATACCTAAACCTATTAGCGCTAATAGACGAGGGCCCATTTTATCAAATAATTTCCCGGTAATCGGTGACATAATCGCCATAACAACGGCCCCTGGCAACATCATTAACCCTGAATCTAACGGTGAAATACCACGAACACTTTGTACATAAGCAGGCGTTAAGATCATCCCTGAGAACATCGCCACTGCATTAACCATCGAAATAATCGAACTTAACGTAAACATTGGATATTTATATACGTGTAAATCTAATAACGGATTCTCTAACTTTAATTGACGTATAACGAAAACGATTAACGCCACAGCACCGACAATTAAGGTTGTTACGACTAATGTATCGGTCCAACCATCTGAGCTCGCTGAACTGAACCCATATAATAAACCACCAAAACCGATTGTAGATAAAACAACCGAGAAATAGTCGATTTTAGCGTTTTTATTTGTTTCCATTACATTGTCTAACTTCCAAATCGATAATAGCAGACTAATAATAGCAAGCGGTAAAATCATTTCAAATAGTACGCGCCAATCATGATGCTCTACAATATACCCTGATAAAGTAGGTCCAATTGCAGGTGCACTAATCATGACTAAACCGAAAATCCCCATTGCTGCACCACGTTTTTCACGCGGGAAGCTAATAAGCATAACGTTCATTAATAACGGCCCCATAACAGAAGACCCTGCGGCTTGAACCATACGTCCAGCCAATAACACTGCAAAGTTTGGTGCAAAAGCAGCCATTGCTGTACCTAAGGTAAAAATCACCATCGATGTAATATATAAGCTACGGTTTGAAAAGCGTGTAATTAAAAATGCTGAAGCCGGGATTAAAATCCCACTTACAAGCATATAGCCTGTAGCAAGCCATTGAACTGTTGCATAATCCTTAATTTCTAGATCTACCATAATGGATGGCAGTGCTACGTTTAATAACGAGTTATTTAGAAATGATACAAAGGCACCAACGAATAAAACGGCAATCATCAAATAAGACGGCTTTTTCATTTGATCCATTGAATTCATATTTTCTTTCCCTCTATTTCTTTATTTAATTTTTTTGGTCACTCGAGAATTTTAAACCCTCAGTACAATTTTTTCAAGCATATTATACTAATGGTTTAAAATCATTGAGATTCAACTCGAACAACTTTATACTGAATGTATATAAAACGTTCGATGGAGGAATTATGAATAACCGTAAAAGACATGTAGCAAATGTAGCATTACGATTATTTGTTGAAAAAGGTATTCAACAAACATCGATACAAGAAATTATTGAGCAAGCAAATATATCCAAAGGAACTTTTTATAATTATTTTTCATCTAAAAACGATTGTATTGCTGAAATTTTAGAAGGATTGCGGTATGATGCCAGCCAAATCCGAATGGAAATGCAGATTGGAAAAGACGAAAAAGATCGTCAGGTTCTTATTGAACAAATCTCAATTTTAATTCAGTTGAATGAAGAGCGTAATTTAAATGCATTATTTGAAGCCATTTTAAACTCAAATGAAAAAGAACTAAAAAAATTAGTGCTGCATCACCGCATGTATGAACTGGAATGGTTAGCTAAGCGTTTTACAGAAGTGTTTGGATACCATATTGAGGAATATGCCTTTGAAGGTACCATCTTATTTTACGGGATGATGCAACATATAATGTTTACAATGCGCGTTACAAATATGCCACGCTCCATTCATCAAATTGTGGATGTTATCCTTTCTTATATGGAGCTGATTATTCCAAAAATGATTCAACAGAATAGTAAGTTACTCGATCAATCTGCCATTCATCTATTACGCGCAAATGTCGACCGACGTATTATAACAGTGGAAGAATTAATAGAACTAGCACAACATATCGAAAAAGAAGCGACTTTTACTCAAGAACAACAAGATTTATTTACCGTAATTATCTCGGAATTAAAGCAAGAACGTATTCGTAAATGTGTTCTACGACCATTACTAAAACCATTTCAACTAACATTTATGAAAACTCCTCTAGAAGCACAAGTAAATACCTTTACAAGTATGGTTTGGTATTTTTTAAAAGCATTATAAACTTTAATTGATGTAATGAAGTTTTTAATCAATAAAAGAAAAAAACTTACATAGATCGAAGAATATAAAAAAACCTCTTACCAATTTGAAAATTGATAAGAGATCTATATCGTCGAGCTAGTATAAGAATAGTTAATCGCTCATGCAACCACCGCATGTAATAAGTTCTCTTAAACCTTGTTATATCAAAGTCTTTGAGAACTTATTACATCATGCCGCTCATCTAATGTTCCATGAATTCACAGAACCCCAACCTAAAATATTATTCTAATTCAATCAATAAATCACCTGTCGAAATAGCATCGCCTGCTTGCGCGTATACTTCCTTCACAATACCATCTTTTGGTGCCTGTACGGTCGTTTCCATTTTCATTGCCTCCGTAATCAGTAAATGGTCTCCTCGCTTTACTGAGCTACCTTTTGAAACAACTACTTTCAGCACTGTACCTGGCATCGTTGCACCAATTTGATTTGGATTGCTTGGATCTGCCTTCATAGCAATACTACCATCTACTTCCATTGTTAAATCTTGAATAATTACTTCACGAGACTGACCATTGAAGTCAAAGTAAAGGACACGTGTACCATCATGCTGAGGCTCACCAATAGACACTAATTTAATAATTAATGTTTTACCTTTCTCAATTTCAACTTCAATTTCTTCTCCCAGCTTTAAGCCGTAGAAAAATGTTGGTGTATCAAGAACAGACACATCGCCAAATAAGTTGACTGTCTTCATATATTCTTCAAAAACTTTCGGATAAAGCGCATAAGCTAAAATATCCTTCTTTGTCACAGGGCCTACCATTTTTTCTTCTAAAACACTTCCTAATTGTTCGAAGTTAATATCCTCAAGAAGCTCGCCTGGACGTACCGAAATAGCTTCGCGGTCCTTCAATATAACTTTTTGTAAGGCTTCAGGGAAACCTCCATATGGCTGACCTAAATATCCTTGGAAAAATTCAATCACTGATTCAGGAAAATCAATCGTTTGTCCACGAGTCAAAACCGATTCCTCATCTAAATCATTTTGTACCATAAAGAGTGCCATATCCCCAACTACTTTAGAGGAAGGTGTCACTTTGACAATATCACCGAACAATAAATTCACGCGAGAGTACATGTGTTTCACTTCATCCCAACGGTCGCCAAGTCCAACGGCTTTCGCTTGTTGCTGTAAGTTACTATACTGTCCCCCCGGCATTTCATGAACATAAATTTCCGAATGTGGACTATTCATGCCACTTTCAAAATCTTTATAGTATTTACGCACATCTCCCCAGTAGTATGATAATTTTTCAAGTGATTCAATATCTGCACGAACTCCACGTTTAGCCCCCTTCATCGCATAGTACAGAGAATTGGCACTTGGTTGTGAGGTTAAGCCTGCCATTGAACTGAGTGTCGTATCAATAATATCGACGCCTGCTTCAATCGCTTTTGCGTACAAGTAAATCCCGTTACTGCTCGTATCATGCGTATGCAAATGAATGGGTAGATTTATTGAGTCTTTTAACTCTGAAATTAATCGATAGGCAGCTTCTGGTTTTAGAAGTCCTGCCATATCTTTAATAGCTAAAATATGCGCCCCTGTTGCTTCTAACTCTTTTGCCATGTTTTTATAATACTGCACAGAATATTTCGCGCGGGAATCATCTAAAATATCCCCTGTATAACAAATCGCAGCTTCGGCAATTTTACCTGATTGGCGCGCTGCATCAATAGCCACATCCATCCCTTTAATCCAGTTTAAGCTATCGAAAATACGGAACACATCAATGCCAGATGCAGCTGACTCTGCTATAAATTCACGAATTAAATTATCAGGATAGTTCGTATAACCCACTGCATTCGCGCCGCGTAATAGCATTTGGAATAACACATTCGGCACTTGTTCACGAAGCTTCGCTAAACGTGTCCACGGATCTTCTTTTAAGAAACGATACGCTACATCGAATGTTGCTCCGCCCCACATTTCTAGTGAGAAATAGTTATGCATCATACGCGCTGTTGCATCGGCAATTTGGAACATGTCTTGAGAACGCACACGAGTTGCCAGAAGTGATTGGTGGGCATCACGGAATGTTGTATCCGTTAAAAGTACATCCTCTTGTGCTAAAATCCACTTCACTAAGCCGGCTGCTCCTTGCGTATCTAAAATTTGCTTTGTACCAGCTGGTGGTATGATGCGTTTATCCACTTTCGGAATGCTCGGTTGTACAAAAATCGGCTTGGTTTTCTTTTCCACACCTGGGAAGCCGTTCAATGTGACATTACCGATATAGCTTAGCAGCTTCGTTCCACGGTCTTTACGCTCAGGGAAATCAAATAATTCTGGTGTTGTATCGATAAAGCTCGTATCAAATTCACCACTTAAAAACTTCTCATGTACAACAACATTATTTAAAAATGGAATATTCGTTTTGACACCACGAATACGAAACTCACGCAAGTTACGATCCATTTTGGCTGCAGCTTCTTTAAATGTCATGCCAGATGTTGAAATCTTCACAAGCAAAGAATCATAGTATGGTGTCACTACTGCACCTTGAAACCCATTCCCTGCATCTAGACGTACCCCAAAACTGCCGCTTGAACGGTACACCATGAGCTTTCCTGTATCCGGCATAAAGTTATTTGCAGGGTCTTCCGTTGTCACACGTGCTTGAATTGCAAAACCGAACATCGGAATATCCTCTTGTCTCGGAATATGAATTTCTTCGCTATGCAGACTGAAGCCATCAGCTACTTTAATTTGTGCATGAACAATATCGATGCCTGTAATCATTTCCGTAATCGTATGTTCCACTTGAATACGCGGGTTCACTTCAATAAAATAAAAATCCTCTCCTGCAACTAAAAATTCCACTGTACCCGCATTGATATATTCAATATTTTTCATCAGTCTGACCGCAGCATCACAGATTCTATGTCTTAAATCTTCTGAAATCGAATTGGATGGAGCAATCTCTACTACCTTTTGATGGCGACGTTGAATGGAGCAATCCCGCTCATACAAATGCACAATATTCCCTTCTTTGTCGCCAATTATTTGAACCTCAATATGCTTAGGCTTGATAATACATTTTTCTACATACACTTCATCTGAACCAAAAGCTGCCTTTGCTTCAGATTTAGCTCGCTCATATGCTGAAACTACGTCTTCTTTCGACTGCACCACACGCATACCGCGGCCACCGCCGCCAAGCGACGCTTTAATCATTACTGGATAGCCATATGTTTCGCCAAAGGTCATAACTTCCTCCACCGAAGCTACCGGTCCATCTGTTCCCGGAATAACCGGAATATCTGCGTTGATAGCTTGTTCACGTGCCTTGACTTTGTCACCAAACATATCTAAATGCTTTGATGTTGGCCCAATAAAGATGATCCCTTCTTCTTCACAACGACGTGCAAAATCTACATTTTCTGATAAAAAACCATATCCCGGGTGAATCGCGTCAACCCCCGCATCTTTTGCAATCTCAATAATCCCTTCAATATCTAAATAAGCATCAATTGGTTTTTTGCCGGCGCCAACTAAATACGCTTCATCTGCCTTGTAACGATGATAAGAACCACTATCTTCACGAGAATAAATAGCAACAGTCTTAATTTTTAGTTCTGTACATGCGCGGAATACTCGAATAGCAATTTCCCCACGATTAGCTACAAGAATTTTGTGAATTAACTTCAATTTACTCACTCCAATATTTGATATATCATAATCTTCTCGGCGATTTTAAACTTAAAATTACGGAATCATCCAAGCTAGTACATTACTTTGTAAAAACGTTAGAATACAAATAAATAACAACATCCACACACTATACTTTAGCGTAAAGCGGAGCAATTCAGACTCTCTACCGACGAGTCCAACAGCTGCGGCTGCTACCGCGATGGATTGTGGTGAAATCATTTTGCCTGTTACCCCGCCAGATGAGTTAGCTGCAAGTGCTAATAACGGGTCCATACCAACCGACTCAGCCGTTACTTGTTGCAACTTGGCAAATAACACGTTGGCTGAAGTATCTGAACCTGTAATAAACACACCAACCCAACCTAAGACTGGTGAGAAGAACGGGAATAGTGCACCTGTTTTTGCTAACACTAATCCAAGCGTTGTCATCATGCCCGCAACATTCGTTACATAGGCATATCCGACAACACAGCAAATTGTAATAAGCGGGTATTTAATTTCATAGATCGTTTCAATGAATATCTTACCCCAATCACGCCAAGACATTTTGAAAATAAACTTCGATACAATCGCAGCTAATAAAATAGCCGTACCTGCAGCTCCTAACAATTCTAATTTATAGAAAGCAGCTATTGGATCACCTGTAGCACCATTTATCACCTTATTATGTAAGAACGGTACTTCAGGCATAAATGTCAATGCTTGTCCTAGTACATTCACGCCTTTTAAAATGACATTTGTTCCCTCATAGTGCCCAGTTAAAGCTGTTTTAATTGTTGGAATCCCCCAGAATGAGATAAATACAGTCAAAATAATAAAAGGTGACCAAGCTTTTGCAATCGCGGCACCACTATAAGACTCTTTTGATACGGTAGAGGCAGCTGCTACTTCTCGTTCAGAAGCGAAGCGATAAATAGTTTTTGGCTGCCAAAATTTCATAAACACAGCTAGCGCAACCAATGAAACTAAAGCAGATAAAACATCTGGTAATTCAGGGCCTAAATAGTTCGAGCTTAAAAATTGTGTTGCAGCAAACGAAACGCCTGATACTAAAATAGCTGGCATTACTTCCAAAGCCTTTTTAAATCCAGTCATAATGAAAATCAAGAAAAATGGAATGAACACCGCTAACATAGGTAATTGTCGACCAACCATTTTAGAAATTTCTATTGCAGAAATACCTGTTGGTCCTTCCATTGCAGTAATCGGTACACCAATTGCACCAAATGCAACGGGTGCTGTATTGGCAATTAAACAAAGCCCCGCTGCATACAATGGATTAAAGCCAAGTCCAACTAATAACGCGGCAGAAATTGCAACAGGTGCTCCAAATCCTGCAGCTCCTTCAAGAAATGCCCCGAACGAAAAGGCAACGAGTAATGCTTGAATACGTCGGTCTTCCGTAATTGATAATACTGAATAGCGAATGATAGTAAAATTTCCTGTTTTTACAGTAATGTTGTACAGGAAAACGGACGTAACGATAATCCACCCAATCGGTACTAATCCGTAAACAGCCCCTTGAGTAGCCGACATAACAGCTGTTCCAACCGGCACTTTGAAAGCGATTACAGACAAGACTAACGAAACGAGCAATGTCGTTAAACCAGCCATATATCCTTTCATTTTTTTAATAGCTAAAGCCCAGAAAAAGTAAAGCATCGGAATGACTGCGACAATTGCCGACCAAGTCAAACTGTCACCAACAGCCGTAAAATTTTGTGTGAATATCAAAGCCCCCACCCCCAATTTAATATTTGTCCCAGATAACCCCTTCAATTTCATCCGACTTTTCCTCTTAATAACAAGAGGTTAGGTCATCAGATGACCTTATGTTAGCATTATATTGACTAAATTCTTAAAATTCAATATTTTTTTATTTTCTCGAATTCTTATAACCTTAAATTTTTAACAATGAGTAAAATTCCATCCATCATGTATAATAAGGCTAGCAATGAAGCAATCGAAAGAGATAAATGAGGTGTAGACCCTTGGAATTTAAAAAAATTAAACCCAAAAAAATATATGAAGAAGTATCAGAGGTTCTGTACGAAAAAATTCGAACTGGCGAGCTGAAGCCCGGAGATCGTCTTGATTCGGTAGAGCAACTAGCTGAACAATTACAAGTAAGCAGGTCTGCCATTAGAGAAGCACTTTCAGCTTTAAAAGCCATGGGCTTAATCCAAATTAAACAAGGTTCAGGGACATTTGTAAAAAAAATCCAACCTAATCAAATGGCTTTCCCGTTATCAACAGCAATTTTAACGAATAAAAAAGATGTCTCCCACCTGTTAGAAGTACGTAAAATTATTGAAGTGGGTGCTGCTGCTAGTGCCGCAATTCACCGAACGGAAGAAGACATACAAGCAATGATGCAAATTTTAGATGAGATGAAACGAGTACAAGGTCATGGAGAATTAGGAGAAAAAGTGGATTTCCAGTTCCATTCAGCTATCTCTGCAGCATCTCAAAATCCATTACTGGCGACTTTATTAGATCAAGTATCTGGGTTAATGATTGAAACAATGAAGGAAACGCGACGTATTTGGCTGTTTTCAAAAAAAACGACGAGCGAAAAATTATATGATGAACATATGCAAATTTTCCTTGCTATTAAACAGCAAAACGAAGAGCAAGCAAAGCAAGCAATGTTTTCACATCTTAGTAATGTAGAAGAAATTCTAATGCAATATTTTGAATTAACAGAAGCAATCAAGTAATATAAGCTGCCTATTTTTCAGATAGGCAAGCTTTTATTTTTAGAAAATTCAATATTAATACTTCCATAAATCCAAAAAGTTGTAGTATTATAAAAATCAATATCTTCACCACAAGTCATCAGATGACCTGTTGATTGGTTGTTTTTAAGGAAATAGAAATAAAAAAGGAGCAATAGATATGAAAGTAACCCTTTTTGCGACTTGTTTAGTCGATATGTTTCAAGGAGATGTAGGAAAAGCAGCGGTTGAAGTATTAGAAAGGCTTGGATGCGACATCGACTTTCCAGAAAGTCAAATTTGCTGTGGCCAACCAGCTTACAATAGCGGCTACGTGGAAGAATCAAAAAATGCAATGAAAAAAATGATTACAGCTTTCAAACATGCAGAATATGTCGTTTCACCATCTGGGTCATGTGCATATATGTTTAAAGAATATCCTGAAGTGTTTAAAGGCGACCCTGTTTGGGGGCCAAAAGCAAAAGCATTAGCAGATAAAACATATGAATTCACCGAATTTATTGTAAATGTTTTAAAAGTAGAAGATGTGGGTGCACATTTAGAAGGCAAGGCAACTTACCATACTTCTTGCCATATGACGAGATTGCTCGGTGTGAAAGAAGCACCAATGAAATTATTACGTCATGTGAAAGGCTTACAGTACGTGGAACTTCCAGGAAAAGATCGATGCTGTGGATTCGGCGGTACATTCTCAGTAAAAATGGGGAATATTTCGGGTCAAATGGTCGACGAAAAAGTACTCAATACAGAAGAAATCGAAGCAGATATTTTAATCGGTGCAGATGCCGGCTGTTTAATCAATATTGGCGGACGTATTGAACGACAAGGCAAACCCATTAAAGTCATGCATATTGCAGAAGTTCTCAACTGCCGCTAGATAACAAATCAAGCATTTCCAAGGAGGGATAACGTATGGCAATGAAAACAAGCGATGATACGTTTAAAAAGCGGGTCACAAAAGAATTAACAAATACGTTTATGCGCGGTGCTGTTTCAAGTGCACAAGAACGATTCCAAACACGCCGCCTAAAGCAAGCGGACGAACTGGGTCATTGGGAAGAATGGCGCTCGCACGGTGAAGAAATTCGACAGCATGTACTTGAAAACTTAGATTATTACTTATACGAATTAAGCGAAAATGTCTCAAAAAGGGGCGGCCATGTCTACTTCGCTCAAACAGCAGAAGAAGCAACGGCCTATATTCAAAACATCGCTAAAGAAAAAAATGCGGCAAAAGTCGTTAAATCAAAATCAATGGTAACCGAAGAAATCAATTTAAACGCGGCGCTAGAGCAACTAGGTTGTGAAGTGATTGAAACAGACCTTGGAGAATACATTTTGCAAGTAGACGACCACGAACCTCCCTCTCATATCGTCGTTCCTGCATTGCATAAAAACAAAGAACAAATTCGCGATGTATTTAAAGAAAAGCAAGGCTACAACAAAACGGAAAAACCAGAAGAACTGGCGCTTTATGTACGCGAAAAATTACGTAATGAATACTTAACAGCAGATATCGGCATTACAGGCTGTAACTTCGCCATCGCTGAAAGCGGCTCCATTACTTTAGTAACAAACGAAGGTAATGCTGATTTAGTAACAGCATTACCGAAAACACAAATTACAGTAATGGGAATGGAAAGAATCGTTCCGACCTTTGAAGAAATGGAAGTATTGGTCAGCTTATTGACAAGAAGTGCAGTCGGTCAAAAACTAACAAGTTATATTACGACGTTAACAGGTGTGAAAGATGAGGATGATACGGATGGACCAGAAGAATTCCATTTAGTCATTGTCGATAACGGACGCTCAGACATTCTAGGCGGTGAATTCCAACCAATTCTACAATGTATTCGCTGTGCAGCATGTGTCAACGCTTGCCCTGTATACCGTCATGTTGGTGGTCATACGTATGGCTCAATTTACTCAGGCCCTGTCGGTGTCGTGCTATCACCATTATTGGGGGGCTACGAAGACTTCAAGGAGTTACCATACGCCTCAACATTATGCGGTGCCTGTACGGATGCTTGTCCAGTGAAAATCCCACTGCATCAACTGATTCATAAGCATCGCCAAGTTATTGTTGAAAATGAAGGAAAAGCTCCTGTTTCAGAAAAGCTATTAATGAAAGCGTTCGGTTTTGGTGCCTCTTCCCCAACCTTATATAATATGGCGAAGAAAATGGCGTCACCAGTAATGTCACCATTTACAAAAGATAATAAAATCTCAAACGGCCCAGGCCCATTAAAAGCTTGGACAGAAGCAAGAGATTTCCCAGCGCCAAACAAAGAAAATTTCCGAGACTGGTTCAAAAATCGTCCAAAAGGAGGCCAATAATCATGAGCGGTATCATCCACAACCGAAATGCATTTTTAAATAAACTTGCCAATCAACTTGGTCGCCCACCGAAAACACACATTGAACGCCCCGTCTGGAGATATCAACCACAAAACCGCGTACTAAGAGATGCAACAAAAGACGAATTAGTTGCTGTATTACAAGAGCAATGCAAAAATATTAACACAAATATTGTCATTACCAATACAGCAAATCTTACGGATGCACTCCAAACAGTAGTCGAAAGCTACGGCGGCCATTCAGTTGTAACGTGGAAAGACGAGCGTTTTATTCAATATGGACTATCCGATTTAATGAATGAACAATGGCCGCAAGCAGGCATCAATGTGTACGCGTGGAACTCTGAACAGCCAGAAGAAAACATACGACAAGCCGAAAAAGCAAACATCGGCATCACCATTAGCGAAATTACATTAGCTGAATCAGGAACAGCCGTACTATTTAGCAACAAAGACAGAGGAAGAACGATCAGCTTTTTACCTGAAAAGTCGATTATTTTGATTCCAAAAAGTACAATTGTTCCACGCATGACACAAGCAGCACGATGGATTCGGGAAAAAATTCAAAATGACGAAAAAATCGCTTCATGCATCAATTTCATCACAGGACCAAGCAACTCTGCGGATATTGAAATGATTCCAGTAGTTGGCGTACATGGACCAATTAAAGCCACTTATATTGTCATTGAGGATCAGTAAAAAACAAAAAAACAGCCATGCACGTACTAGGTGACGTTCATGCCTGTTTTTTTGTTCGATTAATGATTCCGTATTTCGGCTTATTTTTTTCATTTAATCAATCGTTTGATTAAATATTAAGATATGCCATAATAAAGATTTTTCCATCACATTAGTTTAATACAATTGTTCTTCGATTGTACGCGCCGCATTCGTTACAAGCGAAATTAAATGTTGTTCTTCAAAATCTTTATAACGTACATCCGGAATAACGATAGTCACCGATGCAATAGCATGGCCTGCAGGTGTTAAGATTGGCGCAGCAACTGAATGCGCCCCCTTAACCCGCTCGCTGTAACTAATTGCAAAACCCTGCTGTTTGATAACCTCTAGACTATCTTCTAACGCCTCCTTCGACAGAAGCGTATTTTCCGTAATCGGGTTAAAGACGACACTAGCCATATATCGCTCGAACTGCTCCTTCGGTAAAAATGCAAGTAAAACTTTGGCTGAAGCACCTGCATATAAAGGTGCTGTATCCCCAACATAGGCTTTGGCTGCCAGCGGATACTTGCTCGCCAAATTGTAAATACAACGTCGTTCATCACCGTCCACAACACTCAGTGACACACTTTCACCAATTTCTTCATTTAATGTCTTTAAAATTGACTCAGCGGCTGTCACTATACTTGACTCTTCTTCAACAAGCCGACCTAAATACATAAGTGATAGGCCTAACTGATATTGTTTTGTACGCTCATCCTTATGTAAAAACCCTTCGTATACTAGCGTGGAAACAAATCGTTGCAAACTCGAAATGCTAATGCCTGTCTTTTTATTTAACTCTGTTAGCGAAAGACGAGGTTCCTCCCGTGTAAATGCCTTTAATACCTTAATGGCCTTGTGAAGTGACTGCATTGTATAGTTTTTATTAAAAGTCTCCTGATCCATCTCATCACCTCATTTAATAAAGCAAGTCTCCCTTTATCGTACCAAAAACGGCGGTGAATGGGGGAATATAATTTATACCACGTTGAGGCCTCCTCTCACCTAGGAGAGGGGCCTATTGATGGAAGTTTTCTCTTTATGCTCTTTTGGATAAAAGGAGCTGATCTGTGTGCTCTCCTAAAATTGGCGGTGCACCTTGATAAGCTATATTTAGTCCCGAGCGTTGCATTGGATTTTTGACAAACTTCACCTTCCCATACTGCGGGTGCTCTATTTCACCAATTAAATCACGTGCTATGACCTGTGGCTGGGTCAACGCTTCTTCAATTGTATTCACACATCCACCTGGGATTTTATAGTGTCGCAGCTTCTCAACCCATTCTTCACGTGTTCGTGTTACCATAATGTCGCTAATTTGTCTAACGAGTTCTTCTTCATTTTCTTTACGACTTGTATTTGATTTATAACGTGGATCATTTATCCACTCTTCATGCCCGAGCATCACACAAAGCTTTTCGAACTGACGGTCATTTCCTGCACATACCATCAGAGGGCCATCTGCGCACTGAAATACTTGATAAGGTGCTACATTATTATGGCTATTACCTAAGCGCTTCGATACCATCCCTGCATTCAAATAAGCACTAGCCACATTAGCAAGACTACTAATCTGTACATCAAGCAGCGCAAGATCAATAAATTGCCCTTGATTCGTTAAATCACGCATGCGTAATGCACTTAGTACACTAATAGCTACATAATGTGATGTTAAAATATCTGCAATCGGAATACCCACTTTGGTCGGCTCTCCATCAATTGGACCTGTTACATCCATTAAACCACTCATCGCCTGTACGACAGGATCGAAGCCTGGCTCATAGGCAAGCGGCCCTGTTTGTCCAAAGCCCGTTACCGCACAATGAATAAGACGTGGATTGATTTCCTTCAACACATCATAATCAAGCCCCATCTTCTTCATATCACCTGTTTTAAAATTTTCAAGAACAATATCTGCGTCCTTAACAAGTTCTTTAAATTCAGTGCGCCCACTCTCTGTCTTTAAATCTAGCGTAATTGATTTTTTATTGCGATTGGCGCATAAATAATAGGTGCTTTGCCCTTCAATAAAAGGACCCCAATCACGCATACTATCAGAGCCTTCCGGATGTTCAATCCGAATCACCTCGGCCCCTAAATCCCCTAGTATCATGGAACCTGCAGGAGCTGCATATACACGGGATAAATCTAGCACTCGAATATTTTCTAGTGGTTGTATCATCACTTTCACCCTTATCGATTATTTTCCTGTACTGTTAATTGTCCTGAGGTATTCACTTTCTCACCTTTTATTCCAATTGGAATATCTTTCACTTTCCATAAGAACTGCCTAGCACAGACAACGCCAACTACAGCTAGTGCAATTCATAGGCATGCCGTCATTCCCTTTACTTAAGACGTTATTAAACAATATTATTGATAATACGAGTTTTGGCTCATTTATGTGAAACTGAAGTTTACAAAAATGAGCCAAAAATCAATAGTTTCCTAATATAGAGTCCTACTTAAAAACAGCTTTGCGTTTCTCTACAACTGCAGCCACGCCTTCTTTATAATCATCTAACTCAGTTACAATCGCCATTGCAGATGAAATATAATCAAGGGATGATCGTAAATCCATCTTTTGACTTTGATACACGGCACGCTTAATAAACTGAAGCGTTGTTGTCGGTCCATTTGCTAGCTTCGTTACATAGTCTAATGTGAATTGCTCTAATTCGTGATCTGGAACAACAAACGTAACAAGGCCTTTTTCCTTCGCTTCTGCTGCCGTTAAGACACGTGCTGTCCAAAGCATATCAAGCGCTTGATCAATCCCAACAAGCTTCGGTAAATAATAGGCCCCGCCATCTCCTGGTACAATCCCTACATTAATGTAACTTTCAGAAAACTTAGCTGATTCAGCGACAATTCGAATATCACACATTAAGGCCATATCAAGCCCTGCTCCAAATGCAAAACCGTTCACTTGAGCAATCACCGGCTTATCAATTTCCTCTAGTAAAAGCGGGATACGTTGTACGCGTTTCCATAAGGAGTTTTTACGTGCTAAACCTGTAGAAGTAATATCTGTTTCGCTTTCAAAAAATCCTTTACCAGAAGTCATCGCCTTTACGTCGCCGCCTGCACAAAATGCTTTACCATTCCCTTTGACAATAACAGCGCGAATATCATCGGAATCTCGGACTGTTTCAAGGGCACGAATCCAGTTTAAGATCATTTCTTCACTAAATGCATTCATCTGATTAGGTCGATTTAACGTAATCGTTGCAATGTGGTCCTTTACTTCAAATAATAAATCAGCCATTCTATTTCCCTCCTTATAATTGAAAGACTTTCTCTGTCTTTGTTAAATATCCCCATAAACTATCATCTTGTACTTCCATTAAACGATTCGCCAGTTGCTTCGTCCAATAAGCCTCTCCTGCACCTTCTTCACGCCAAGACCAAAGTCTGCGAGTATATTGATGTAAGCTATGTTCATGGGTTACACCGATGGCAGCATGTACTTGGTGTGCAGATGTTGCAACGATTTTTGCTGCTTCCTCTATACGAATTCGCGTATAAGCCACTTCATTTTGTAAACATTTTCGAGTAATAGCAGCAATCATATTATCTATTGCTGAGCTTGTAATAACAGCCTCACCTGCTAAGTTTGCTAAATGTTGCTGTACTAATTGGAAGCGATGAATAGGACGACCAAACTGTTCACGCTCTTTTGTATAACGCACGGTTAACTCATAGGCTTTGTCAATCGCACCAGACATCGCAGCCGATTTTGCAGCAGATTCAAGGGCAATAAAGTACTCTAACTGCTCATTTGTAATCTTTGTTTGTTGCTGGACAGGTGCATGGACTAATGTCACGGTATCACGCGGTTCGCATGCTAGATTCATATTCGGAGAAATAGCTGCATCTTTCAGTGATACTTGAACAAGTTCAAGTCCCGATGTACCAGTAGCAACAACGACTAATTCATCGACATACCTTGCCCATGGAACATTAACGATCGTTCCTGATACTGTTCCATTGTCAATGGATACGTTCAGTTGTTCTTCAACCGCATAAGTGGCTTTTTCCTGAGTAACGTTAAGCCCAGTCTTTTCTAGTAGAACGTTGGCAAATGTCGTTTCTACAAACGGAATTGGTACAGCATATTTCCCAATTAAACGATATAAATTTAGTAAATCGTCTAAATCACCACCTGCACCTCCGTTTTCTTCTGATACAGCTACCGCCAGCATTTCATTATCCTGAAGAACTTGCCAGACATCCTCAGCCCATTTCCCCTCTTCTACTACATCCACTTTTTCCTTGTCCACTTTATCTTTAAAAATCTTCTCGACAACATTTACAATCATTTCTTTCATTTCGCTCATTGTCCAACAACCCCTTTCGCTACCATGCCATATAGCACTTCTGATGTACCACCGCGAATTGTAAAGCCTGGTGCGTGTAATGTTGACTCAGCCATAAAACGATCAATTCTGCGCTCAGCCTCAAGGCGTGGATATGTACGCACGAGTAGGCGTGTAATCTCAGGAATGCTTTGCTCAAACTTCGTACCTATACTTTTGACAAGTGCTGCAGGAATGGCGACCTCTCCACCCTCTTCAAGAACCTTCGCAACCCCGATAGATAAGTTACGCAGTCCCCATAGGCGAGAAAGTACTTTTGCCGCCTCCTTCATACCGACTGCATCACCTTGTCTTTTCAGCTCGGCGATTAACTCATCAAGTAATGGGAACGTACTTAAAATACGCTCTGGGCCGCTTCGTTCAAATGCTAGTTCAGCCAACCCTTGTTTCCATCCATTCCCAAGAGTACCTACAACCATATTATCGGGAACAAAAACGTTATCAAAAAATACTTCGTTAAAATGATGCTCGCCCGTTAAATACTTAATCGGTACAATCGTAACGCCCTCTGCATGTAAATCGATAATTAACTGACTTAACCCCTCATGCTTTTTCTCACCAAGTGGCTCAGTGCGTATAAGCGTCACCGCATAGTGTGCATCATGCGCGTTGCTCGTCCACGTTTTCGAACCGTTTATAATCCAGCCGCCCTCTACCTTTTCAGCACGTGTTTTAACAGATGCTAAATCCGAGCCACTGTTTGGTTCACTTAAACCAATACCAAAATAGCATTCTCCTTTAACAATTTTCGGTAGGAAAAATTCACGCTGCTCCTCTGTACCAAAGCGCATTAAAAGCGGTCCAGTTTGTCGATCGGCAAACCAATGTGCCGCTACAGGGGCACCAACAGCTAAAAATTCCTCTGTTAAAATGTAACGGTCAATCGTACTCCGTTCCTGTCCGCCATATTTCTTAGGCCAAGTTAACCCAATCCATCCCTGTTCTCCAATCAACTTTGAAAAGGCAGGGTCACTACCACTTAACCATGAATCACATTTCGTTTTAAATGTTCCTTTCGCTAAATGCTCCTGTAAAAACGCTCGTACTTCTAAGCGAAACTGTTCTTGCTCATCAGTAAATTGAACTGTCGGTAGACTAAACATGAATATCCTCCCTTTTACCGTTAATCGGTAATTGTTATTCTATATGTGTATTATATAATGGTAAAATATTGTAAGTCAAACAATTTATTGAAAATTTAATCTTTTTATCTTTTAACAAGGCTTCGTTATCATGCTTTTAATTTTTAGCTTACTTCCGCTCTAGCTCCGCGAAGTGCCGAGAGAAGGAAAAAAAGACTTCCTTCTATTTTCAAGAAGTAGTCTTTTTTTTTGAAAAGGTCATTTATGTGATTAGTTTCATCAGATTATGAACTTAACTAGTAGTTAAATTACATCATGCTGCCCGTAAGGTGAGAGTGTGTAATATCTTTAACGCTGTATGCAAAGGGCTCAGGGTATCAAGGTTTTACTTAATCATTTATGACTGTTTTTATTTTTAGCATTGAGATTCTCAGTGAAAAGGAAACTCCCCAAAACCACTAGAAAATCTAAATTGGCTTTGGGGATTGTTTATGTTAACGGGTGGTAGCTTTGTTAAAAAGCTCTTTCAATAAACCAAACTAGACCAAATGCTAAAATAGCTACTGAAGTTCCGGGAATTACCCATTTTACAGGTTTAAATGTTAATCTCTTTAACCATAGTAGGATAGGAAATACTAATGAAACAATGATCAGTTGTCCGATTTCAATACCGATATTGAAAGATAATAGTGAGATGGCTAAGTGACTTCCTTCTAAGCGCATTTCCGATAGAATTCCTGCAAAGCCGAATCCATGGATAAGCCCAAAACCGAAGGCAAGCCAGGATTGATGTTTCGACTCAGGATTAAAAATATTTATAAGTGCTACGTAAATAATACTCAAGGCAATAGCTGATTCTACAAACCTGCTAGGTAACTGTACAATCTCTAAAGTCGCCAGGATTAAAGTAATACTATGTGCGACTGTAAAAGCAGTGACCAGGGCCAGAATGTTTTTGATGGTCTTTGCCCCAAATAATAAGCTAATGACAAACAGAATATGATCATAACCTGTGAAAATATGCTCTAAACCAAGCATTAGGAACTGTGTAGTGGCTTGAAAAAAAGAAGTTTCTCCAATTTCAAGCTCTCTTGATTCGTATGTAAGAATCGCCTCTTGTTGTTTTCCATCTAATTTAATTGTTGCATAATTGGCATGACTTGGATCAGAGTCATCTAAGAACATATTATAATCTAAAATTAATTTTTGAGGTTTTTGTTCCAGCTTGTAATTCAGGTTAATCACTGCAAACTGACGGTCATCTATCATTTCGACGTCCGATTTCTCTATAGTGCCCTCCATCTTTACACTATCTACATAAAGCTCAATATGAGAATTGATATAATCTTGAACCGCTTTCGTGTCAAAATATTGCTTTTCAGTCATTTCTTTATTCATTGAATGCCCTAATTCTGTAAGATCCAGCTTTAGTTCATAATCGAGATTATTCCCATTCACTTCAATAAGAGAATACCCTTCACTGTTATTGGTGTGGGCATATGCAGAGGGAGATTGTATAGAGGTTATCGAAATGATAAGCATCATTAATAAAAAAAGCTTTTTCATAGAATTCACTCCATTTTTCATTTGTTACTTTCTTGTTGTTGAAAAAATAATGAAAAACGAGGAGACTTAAATCTCCCCGCCCTATTAATTTCAAAGACTTACTTTGCAGTCTTGATAAATACTGGGTTAGAGTAGAACCAAAGGTCAGTCCATGGATCTTCGCCACGCGGGTCAATTTTCGGTTCTGTTTGTTGAGTATTTGTCCCACGTAAGCGGATATAACTGTCTTCATCCACATTTTTTAACGTATGAGTAATCTCAATGTATTCACCATCTTGTTTCCAATCTTTTTTGGTAAACGTTTTAACGACTTTCGTTGTCGAGTTTGTTGCTGTTGAACGATCTTCAACTTTTCCAGTAACTTCTCCCATAATTAAGTCTACATGGTCAACCTTTGGTGTATCTCCATTGGAATTTGCAGCGTTTGGATCTTTCATACGAATCGTTACCGTTATATCCTTAGATTTTCCTGGCAATGTAAGAGTTTCACCAATTGTAGCTGAGTTTCCTTTCGATTTTGCAAACCAAGGTGATTTGCCTCCAGCTTGAACTTTCACATCCAGCTCAGAAATTAGATCGCCGGTTGTAACGAAAACATTCCCTTTACGAATGCTCTCCATAATATCATCGTAGTCTTTCTCTGCTCTGACATAGGTTTTAGAATATTCACCAGGCCAGAAGTCGCCGCCGCCATCACGCCAGTTAACATGTGAGTCCGAGGTAGCTGTAATCCACCAATGTCTTCCTTCACCAAGCATAGAATCCCATAGTCCGCCAACCTTTGCCGCCATTTGGTCAAATCCACCCATTGTTGGGTAGTTGCCATATGATCCACGAGCGCCATTAGGGTCTTGAGAACCATCTTTATTTATAGCATTAGCCTGGTGACCAGGGGCTCCTTCCATCCCAATCGAGATATTAGGTGCGACATCATTCCAATTACGGAACTCCTGTGGTGTATCTTGTCCCCACACACCATCACCTGTTGCTGAACGTGAAGGGTGATGAGCAATATGAATCGGCTGCTCGTCATCGTCCAATTGTTTCATATAGTTAAGTGCTTCGATCATTGTAGACTCAGTATCTCTGCTGCCGTCATTTGGATAAGGTTCGCGCTTATTAAATTTGCTTTCAATATCGTAAAGAATTTGTGATTCATTATCGACTTTCGGAATCATTAATGTACTATGGTCAGCAGCAGGTGTGTCAAACTCCATCCCGTAGAATTGAAGAACTTCAGGAACAGCTTCACGAGATTTTAATAATTCAGGATAAGCTTGTTCTAGGTTAACCTTGGAATGATTAGGCCCCCCATGATCTGTTGTCATCACCCAATCAAGTCCGTACTCTTTTGCTTTTTCCGCATTTTTCACAATTGGATAAATGGCATCTCCACCTCGGATTGGTGTTGGAGGATTTGTAGAGTTGTCCCAGCCAACACTCCACTCACTATGTACGTGGTGGTCACCTGCAAGCCAGCTTGCATTCTTTTGTTTTGATTCTTCCTTTGAAGATTCATTTGCTGCTGCTTTTTGATTATTACCATCATTGATAAAAGTTTGGGTTGTAAAAGCCGTTGTAGCAAGAACCGTTGTGGCAAGCAGCGGAATTGCCTTCCTTTTAATTTTAGATCCCATCTTTTATGCCTCCTAGTAAACTATTTAACAATTTGAATTATAAGCAGTGATTATGTGCGATAAATGAATATTATATTAATTTTCCGTAAATAAGGAAAATTAGGAAAATTAAACTAGATAGAAAGACATGATATATAAAGCAATGTCTTACCAACTGGGTAGAGCTTATTAACTACTAACTTAGCAGGATTTCCCCCAATCAAATTTTATTATTCTTGATATGCGGATTTTAACAGCACAAAAAACCACTCCTTAAATTTTTATAGGAAGTGGTTCTTTCTATATAATATAAATTATTTACATGACTACTTCTCAAAATGGTAGGAAATAGCCGTAGCTATTGACTTAAAAAGCTTACATCCTGCCGCCCATAAGGTGATAATAGCTTTAACTTAGTGTGTTATATCGAGTTTTTGGCTAATCAAATGTGTAGCATTCTTAAGAACTTTTCCTTTAGAACGTATTTAATAAATTCCCCATATGAACTTTATTCAAATGCCAAGGAAAAATTAGAATCCATTTTCCACTAACCATTTCATAATGCTTTCTTCTCTTCCCCTAATATCGTCATGCTGCGCATCGTATTTACGCATTTTCTTCTGTGCAACAATATTTCCATCTACCATAAATAATATTCTTTCAGTTTTTGCTGCCACCTTTGCATCATGTGTAACGAGCATGATGGTTGTTCCTTTTTTATTAATCTCTGCTAGAATCGACATAATGTCTGCTGACGATTTGGAATCTAATGCTCCGGTCGGTTCGTCTCCAAATATGATATCCGGATCATTTATCAATGCTCTGCAGATGGCGACTCTCTGCAGCTGGCCGCCAGATGCCTGAGTGATAGTATTATCTGCAAGCATGTAAATCCCTGTCATTTCCAACAGTTTCTTTGCTTTTTGATACACTGCATTTTTATCCGCATCTTTTGATACAAGTCCAGGAAACATAACATTGTCAATCAATGACAGATTCTTTAATAGATTAATATCCTGAAAGATAAATCCCATGTGATTCAGCCGGAGCTTCGCTAATTCTTCTTCTTTTAGTGTGCCGATTTCACTATCTTTAAATTTCATACTGCCGGAAGTAATTCTATCCATACCGCTTACATTATATAGCAGCGTTGTCTTCCCGCTTCCGGATGGCCCCATGACCGATACGAATTCACCTTCTTCTATCTCCAAGTTTACATCCTTTAAGATATGAAGCTCATTATCTTTTCCTAATTCTACTTTTTTGTTCATACTTCTTGCTTCTAATATTTTGCTCATATATACACCTCCAAAGTCCGATATTTAAACCGAAGTCTATACCGCAGAGGCTCCTCGGAATGCCTTACTTTTCAAGAATCTGCATTCCATCTTCGGGAATATACCTCAACCGCGACCTTTTTCATCCGTTCTAACTTCTTAAAACTGTAGATAAATCATCTTCTACTGTTACCTTACAGCACACAGAAATAGTAAATCCAACGACTACAATCATTGCTAACGGACATAGCAGCCAAGTCTGCCATGCAACATTAACTAATTCAATTTTTGCGGCTCCCATAGAGGACATGGCCATACTTACAAGAAATTCCCCTAAATAATTAGAAGCCAGCACTCCAACTATGATTCCCAATATGAGTACCATCATAGTTCCTGCCATATATTGATGTTTAATATTTTTAGAAGTTAATCCCACACTTCGCATGATGGCAATCTGAGACATATCCTTTGATAATAACATCCGAAGGAATAATGCAGTTATCAATACAGCAATGATTACTGCTATTGCGATTCCGCCTATAACAATCAGGCTCATCTGATCAGTGATATTTCCAAGAGTCTGCCCAGTATATTCTTTGATATCATTTACCTGCGCAGAATCGTAAGCATTCTGGTAGTAGTCCATTTTTTCACTAATATCAACGCCTTTGGCCATATCCATGCTCACAATATACCAAAGAACGGCCGCTTCATTTACCCCAAGACTCGTATGCGCCTTTGCTGTTTTTCCCCCATTTGTAATATCCTGATAAATACCCGTGACTGATAAAGTCTGTTCTTCCCCGCCAATCCTGACGGTTACTTCATCTCCTACTTTCTTGTTTAATCCGTCTTTTGCGGCATTGGCAAAGGAAAGCGAGATTTCTCCCTCACCCTCCGGTGCTCTGCCTTCCAGATATTTTAATGGAAATACGGAAAAATCTCCGATTTCAATATTAATATAGTCCCAGGAACCTTCCGCGTTTTTGACCTGGTAGGAACTTGTGATGTAGGCCGCATACTTTTCGATATCCGAATCATTTTTCAACTCTTCCTGCAGTTTTATAAAATCTTCTGTAATACTATCAGTTCTTCGAAGATCGATTCTCATGTCGTATTCCCCTATTCCCATATATGTGGAAAACTCCGATGAATTCATGGTGTTATAAATATTTAAGGGGAGTATGACAATAAACGTACATACGATAAAAATACCAAACAGCAACCTGTATAATTTGAATCGTTTCCATACATCCCTCAGCCCCATGTACATATTAGTGCTGAAGAATTTGTTCTTTACCAGCGGGAAACTGTACTTTCGTTTCTTTCCGCGCTTCATGATATCTGAACGTAAAGCTTCCGCCGCAGAAATCTTGTCGATTCTTTTCAGTACTTGCTGGCAGTACATCACAATCATGAAATATACAAGTAATGGAGCTATAAGCGATAGTACATATTTTAAGCTGCCTGATAAATCGGAAGATATGTAAAGTCTCATATTACCGTTTAACAGATTTACCGCTGCAAAGGAAAGCAGATAACCGATAATGCCGGCTGCTACTGAGATGACTCTGTATTTGTTAAGATGGACCTTTTTTATATCTTTTTTGGATATCCCCATTGCTTTCATAACACCGATTTCTCTAATATCTTCATCAATCGTCGCCAGAAATGTTAGTCTGATACAGAGCGAAGCAATCACAAGAAGCAGAACACTAATAAATATAATAACAATCGCAACTGCCATATCTGACATGGCATTAAACATCGTAAATATCTTTCCCTCGATTATAGGACCGTTTGCCGGAAGACCCGCTTCGATATAGGCAGTCTGAATAGCAGCAGAATCCCCGTTTTCATACAGCTTGAATTCAATCAGATATTCCAGTTCCCCGGCCTGCATTTCAAGCATTTCATCATAGTCATTCTGATTTATCACAAACCGTTTCGAAGAAGTAAGGGAAGAGTTCATCTCAAAATCTCTTGCATAATCTGAAATGACAAACTCTTTCTCATACCCGCCGCTTTTCACCGTAATCGTATCACCTATTTTTAAGTCATGTTGTTCCATAAAATAGATGGGAACAGCCACTTCACCTACCTTTACATCCAGCTTTTCATTATCCAGATCCAATATAAAATCAAATTTCTTATTCTGTACAACAAATGAAATGTCCTGTATAGTTCCAGCCATCGTTTGATTTTGACCAAAATGAATATTGCTTCCATCAATATTCTGAAGAACCATCGTCTCCTGCATTGCTATATGGTCACGGTATTGTTCTGTGAATTGGTCGATTTCTGCCTGGTCATATTCTCCAGCATGCATCACCGTAATTTCAGCTGGTACTGCACTCTCCTGAAGATCTGACATCGCCTGAATCAGATTAGCAATGTTATTAATGGCACTGGCTGCCAAAATAACTGCCATCGTGATAAATACAAATACTGTCATCGTTACAATTTTGTTTCTGAGAAAATCATTCTTGATTATTTTCAAAAACATTATTTTTCTCCTTCCTGCATCGATAAAATTTTTTCTATTGTATCCTTGTCTCTATCAATCTTTGTCATTTCTTCAGAGGAATAACTCCCATCTACTTTTTGAATTGATAATATTCTTACATGCTGGCTTCTTAGTAAACTTGACCTGAGTGATTATTAAACTTACTAAAGCAATCATACAAAATGTAATTTATTGGGTATACCTGCTTAAGCCTAATTATTTACTAAGCCCTCAGTCGTATTTTAGTAAACTAACTATGGGAATATATTAGAAAATAACGGAAGTGAAGGAAGGCAGTGTAAGAAGTAACAATTGATTCAACTGCAACGGACAATCACGAAGAGCTAATTGATGAACTAATGGGTACATAGGGTCAAGATTGGGAATTTAACTCAAACATATTGATAAGCAATGGGTCTAGTAATCTTTATCATTTGATTAAATTACAAAGAATGTATATCTCCATGTAACTCAAGAAATGAAAAAAGAAGCTTCCCATAAGCTTGGTCAACTTATGAGAAGCCTCCTTTAATTTACCTCAATGTTAGCATTTCACTTTTTACTTAAGTAAAACCCTTAAATATCAAGGGTTGGAGCGGCAAATTACATCATGCCGCCCATGTCAGGCATTCCAGCAGCACGAGTAGAGTTCAATGCATCTTCAATACGAAGTTTGCGTTCTTTTAATTCTGTTTCGGTAGCCGTACCAACTTTGATAACCGCTACACCACCAGCTAATTTAGCAAGGCGTTCTTGTAATTTCTCACGGTCAAATTCAGAAGTTGTTTCTTCTAATTGAACGCGGATTTGGTTTACGCGAGCTTGGATTGCTTCTGCGTTTCCAGCACCTTCAACGATTGTTGTATTTACTTTTGTAATAACAGTCTTGGAAGCCTGTCCTAAAGATGAAATGGCAGCATGATTTAGGTCACGGACAAGCTCTTCAGATTGCTCCAGTTGAAGCCATCATCATGAGTAGGACTGGCCACTCTCTGCCACGCCGTGGTTCTCCAAAGCTGCTTCCAGCAGCAATTTTTTTCTGTAAACAATCCTGGAGAGAGATACACTTACTTCATAAAGCACAAGCAATGGCACGATCACCAGAACATCGGAAATTAAATCCGGTGGAGTGATTAGAACGGATATAACACTCAGGCAAAAATAGGAAAGCTTCCTCGCCTTGGCCAGCCTAATTGGATTAAGAATCCCCAGTCTCGTTAAAAACATGACAACGAGCGGCATTTCAAACAGAAACCCAAACGGCAGTGTAAGGTTAATCATGAACCTAAAATATTTTTCAGCCGTAAACATCGTTTCAAATTGCCCGGCTGACAGATTGGTTAAAAATCCGAGCACAATTGGAAACAGCACGAAATATCCAAATGAAACCCCTAAAATAAACAACAGGAATAGTCCAGGAATAAACCTTAATGTAACCTTACTTTCTTCAGGATTCAGCGCCGGTGCTACAAATCGCCAAGTCTGGTAAGCAGCGACCGGAATAGTTGCCGCGATTGCAAATACTGCAGCAATCATCATGTAAACCCAAAGGATGTCACTTGGACCAAGGATGGCCAGTTTCCCATTAAGATCCCTTATGAGCCACTGATAAATATCTTGGACAAAAATAAAACTGATGATTAGAAAAGCAATAAATGCCAGTAACGTCAAAATGATTCGCCGGCGAAGCTCCTCTAAATGATCAGCCAAATTCTGCTCTTTGTCTTTCATCCCAGAAGCCTCCTTTTTTATGAGAAAAGCGCAAGCGGCGTATCGCCTGGGGATCTCCAACCGGGATAAAGGAAACACGAAGAGCTCAAGCGTTCGATGTTGACTTATCGTAGGGCGGAGAGCGAAGGACACTAGCCGCTAGGGCGCTGGAACTGGACAATTCTCAAAGTCAAAATTTATACTTTCATATTAGCCAAAGAAAGAGAGCGGACAGGCGGCGCCGCCAGCTCTCTTTCTATTAATTTTCCTTTTTCACAGCGGTTAGCTCAGGTCTTTTCGCCTCCTCTTTGTTATCATCAGATACTAATTCCTTTGCGGCACTTTTAAATTCGGTTAATGTACGGCCAAATGCACGGCCGATTTCCGGCAGCTTAGAAGGTCCGAAAATAATAAGAGCGATAACGAGTACTAAAATTAACCCTGGAATACCAATATTAGAAAGCATTTAGGTTCATCTCCCTTTTTCAAGAAAATGGCAGTCAGTTGGTATTGCAGCGTTCTTTCTGCCATTTCCCCTGTTCCTTCATGTTTTGCTTAAGTTTAATTAGAAACTGCTTCGCGTTTGCGTTTTTTCTCCATTTGCTTCTGATGCGCACGGTCATGGGCACGATGACGGTCTTCTTCCACTTCACTAGACATTTGGACACCCATAGGCACCGTAGTAGTAGCTACTTCCTTCAGACCTTGCTGATTTTTTTGAAAAACAAATGATGCTCTTGTGGAGATATCGGCTCCAGGCTTGGTCACGAATGGAACAACACGATAATCGGCACGCCATTGTTCCGGAGTGACCTGGCAGCGAACGTAACCGCGGTAATTATTAAAGAATTTGATGTGCGGGTTGTCCGATAAAGTTTTCTCCGTATCTGCACGCACATCTGAGCCATCTCCTCCTGATGTGATTGAGGTTCCGACAAACTCCGCTCCAAAAATGGGGGCCTCCGGATTGTTGTAATCAGTCGTCAGGTTCGAAGCCCAGCTTGCATGGACATCTCCAGTTAGAACAATTATGTTGTCGATGTCTCTGCCGGCAACAAAGTTGGTAATATGCTGGCGTGCGGCCGGATAGCCGTCCCAGGAATCCATGCTGAATTTTGGTGCTGTGCTGGACCCTGATTTACGCTCTGCAAAGAAAATCTGCTGGGCAAGGACATTCCATTGGGATTTCGAGTTTCCCAGATTATCGAGCAGCCATTTTTCCTGCTCTGGTCCAAGAAGAGTCCGGTTTGGATCCAAGGATTCTGCTGTATGTGCTTTCGATCCATCGCCATTTGCTTGATCATCACGGTATTGACGAGTGTCAAGAACATAGAAATTTGCCAAATCACCATAGCTAAAATCGCGGTATAATTGCATGCCGCCATCGTGAGGCAATGAAGACTTGCGCAGCGGCATATGCTCGTAATAGGCCTGGTAAGCAGCGGCACGGCGCTTGATAAATTCTTCAATCGATTGGCCTTTTTCAGGAATAACATTGGCGTAGTTGTTCTCTACTTCATGGTCATCCCAAGTCACAATCCACGGGAAAGCAGCGTGTGCAGCCCTAAGATGTTCATCTGAACGATACTGGGCATAGCGGTTGCGATAATCTTCAA
Organism: Peribacillus sp. Hz7; assembly: GCF_042136355.1. Taxonomy (NCBI): domain Bacteria; kingdom Bacillati; phylum Bacillota; class Bacilli; order Caryophanales; family Bacillaceae; genus Peribacillus; species Peribacillus sp. Hz7. The sequence goes on along the minus strand of NZ_JBHHJV010000020.1, from coordinate 16,374 downwards.
TCGTAATGATTTCATCGCCACGATGGGCACGCACATTGCCTGTTGGCGATAGATATTCGTTTGTACCGTATTCATATATGTAATCTCCGAGATGGAACACTAGATCAAGATCCTCTTTTGCCATATGCTTGTACGCCGTATAATAGCCGTGCTCAAACTGCTGGCAGGAAGCAAAAGCAAACGTCATGCTGGCTACGCTGGTGCCAGGCGCCGGAAGGGTTTTTGTTCTTCCAACAGGGCTAAGTTCATTTCCGCTCTTGAAACGGTAATAATATACGGTATTCGCCTTCAGGCCGCTTACTTCAACGTGGACAGAGTGTGCAAGGTTTGGTGAGGCATGTTCTGTTCCCCGTTGAATGACGTTGCGGAAGTTTTCATCGGTCGCAAGTTCCCATTGGACCGGAACGATATGAGACAACATTCCCCCGCCATTTAACGGATCCGGAGCCAGTCTTGTCCACAATACAACACTGTCAGATAACGGATCACCAGAGGCGACACCAAGCGTAAAAGGATATTCCTTGAAAACCGGAGCAGCCTCTACCTTAAATCCACCCATTGAATTAGCGATAGCCAGTCCCAGGGACAATCCTGCAATCTTTCCTGCACCTTGAAGGAAGCTGCGGCGGTCAACATTCTTGTTCAAATTTTCTTGGGTAAAATTTCCTACCAATTCGTCCAAAGATCTCTCATTCGTCATGATTCTCTTCTCCTCTCGGATTGAATTTCTTAACCACAACGTTGATTATAGTGAATATTTGTTAATCGGTTGTGAATATTTGTAAATTAAGGAGTTAGCCCGATAGTAAAGGATAATAAAATAGTAGATTGGGCTTTCAGCTTATAAGAGGATATTTTTCACAAAAACAGGTAATCAGTTTGCTGTTCAACGGGAATTTTTCCCGATTATTGATGGTCTTTTTTTCCTGTTTTTTTTAATGTTTTCTTCAAAGGAAATTTACAAACTGGAATTCTGTACATCCGTTTCTCTAATGCTGAATCATTACTAAAGAAATCATACAAAAAAGATCTACTCCAAATAGAGTAGATCTTTTCGTGTCATAAGCGGATATTACATCATGCCGCCCATGTGGTTTCAAAGTGTAATATGTTTAACAACAGTAGAAAGAAACAGCATGAAATCAAAGTTTTGCTCGTGCTAGCTGTAACATCTTTAACTTGGATTTAACATAATTTATTATATTTCGTTAGCAAAATGTTAGCAGATATTCGATATGGAATTACTCACAAATCAACAAAGCGATGCAAATTCTACATGCATCGCTTTGTTGCAATGATTACACACTCTACATGACTTGTAGAGACCGCAAACAAATTGATGTAGAAGTTGTTTTTACCGCTCAATTTTTGTTTAAACTCTTTGACATAAAAGTACTAGCATATGAACAATCCTTTTTACATTGTGTATCATCGATAATAAAAAAGACAATTGGACGCGAATCACCAGCTTTGGACTGAGATCTTTTAATTTGAATGATTGTTAATCAATTTTCTGCTCTTGCCGCTCGTATTTGGCTACTCTTTGCAATTTATCTAAATCCACCTTACGATCCCATACTTTTTTTGCATTTTCTGTAATATAGGGATAAAGATATTGATCAACGACCACCTGATAATCCAGGTCATCAAGTAAATTATACGTACGAATTTTTATGGTTTTGTTATCAAGGGTGTCAATGACTATATCATTGATTAAATTCAGTGGATTTCTTACTAAATCGATATTCCGGATATTCTTAATATAAACTGTACCTTTCTTCGACTTAATCGTACCATTTTCACCTTGGACAATCGTTAACAGGACCTTTCCTGGAATAAAACCTGGAAGTGACCAGAGCGTTAGGTAAAGGTAAAAAGGAGTAAAGATGAGACCACCACCAAGGTAAAATAAAGAATACTTGGACTCAAATTTCAAACCGTGTATGATTAAGAAAAAACAAGCAATTAAAAAACCTACAGTCGCAAGAAACGTCCACCCGTACATGAACTTTGACCCTTTTATCTGAATGGCGTTATTTTCTTTCTTAACGTTTACCAAATAATGCACCTCCTTAAGCTGGAAGAATCTTGTTGGTTAATAATAGTTGATTAATAGATGCCTCATTTGCTCTCTGAATACTCAGGTCAAGGTTGTTGTCCCTTGTAACTAGCCAACATTCATTCTTTCCTGGAATCATAAAATAAAGATCTTTTAGGTCAGGGTTATTCTCTGAGTCATACGTTAAGCTTACTAAACTATCCATTTTACCGTTTCTATTCGAAATATCATTTAAAAACTCTAAGATACTAGTAGACTCTCCCTTTTTACTTACCCACTTCTGAACAATTGACTCCGGTAAAGAATGAGATTGACTTACATCTTCTAAAAGTTCTTCAAATTCTTCACTTTTTAACTGAAGAATAACTTCACCTTGCTTTTCTAACGTATGGAAATGGAAAAAACCGCTTATAACTGAAAGGATTTCTTCTTTCGGCAGCTTAGAAATAGAGTGAACTTGATGATCGTACAATACTTTATGTAAATAGACCTCTCCATTTTTAAAATGAAAGGAAATACTATCTTCTCCATTTAAGTCTGGCTGATGTTTAGAAGCCTTTACGGTACTTTCTGCATTATTCAATGTATGAATATAGGCAGCAAATTCATCTTTTAACTTATATTGATTATCTACTTCCTTTAACATATCTTTTGCTAACAAAGAGCGAGAGGCAATTTCTAGCATTAATTTCAACTCGGCATCTTGAAGCGTTGGAAAATAGGCTCCCTTAATCGACATTCCTTGTTCAAATAAACCTTCACTATAAAATGAAAAAAGTAACTCTTCAATACTTAATTGAATGGTATTCATATATCCTCCTTAAAAAAATGAAAATTTATCCTCAAAAAAATCTTTTGCTCCATCGGCAAGGGAACTCGCTGTTTCTTTTGCTTTCGATAATCCCTTACCGATTTCTCCCACCTTCCCTATTGGGTCAGCAATAGTATCCTTAATTTGATCATTTACGAAATCAGCACCTTTATTAACACCTTCAACAACTTTCCCAGCTTTCTCCAAACCACCTTTAATCAGTTCAAGCCCATCATGTATAGGTTCTTTAATGACAATCGCTGCTTTCTCTGCTATCCCTGCCGTAAGTTTAGCCGCTTGCTCTCCAACAAGTCCTCCTACAAATGAACCTGCAGCGGCTCCTACAACCGTACCGACTGGGCCTACTAAACTTCCTAGAGCACCTCCTACGAATGCTCCCGCAATGGAACCTCCAGAAATCGCTACGGTATTATTCACTGCATTTCCTACCGCTTTTGCATTTTCTCGCTTTAAGACCTCTGGATTATTTCCATATTTCGCATAGTTTTCGGAAATTTTCAGTCCCATTCCGCCTGCTTCCATTACTCCTGTTACTAGTACTGCACTAACAGCGTTGGTTTTGGCAAATTTCGCTCCCGTCTGAAGAAATGATTTAAACGTTGTAGAGTCCAATGCTCGATGCTTAATCCCTTCAAATAATGCCTTTGAACTATCTGTATACTTAACAACATCACCAGGAAGATATTTAGCAACCTTTTTGTGAACTAAATCAGCAAATGGAACATCTCTATATTTTTTCAATAAAAAGGTTGGATTTAAATAGGCTCTTGCTACATTACGAAATTTGGAATTATCGACTACATCTGTTAGTTTATTTAGGGCATTCATATGTTTATACATATAGACATCATCACTATTTTTGATAAATTGCGTAAAACCTAGCCCATAAAATGCCAGCTGTTTTGATACTAAAGCACCCATCGCAGTGAGCGCTCCATACTTCTCATGCAGTTTATAAAGTTGACCGACTAAGTTATCAGCATCGGAAAATTTATTGGCGGTCATTCGAAGGTCGATCTCCATTTCACTCAGAAGGTCAACTAATTGATTTCCTGTTCCCCACGGATCTCCTACTTGATAAAAACAATGACTATACTCTGCTGGAGCACTGCTAATTAGGTTCACTAGTTCCAAATGAAGACTCTTGTATTCTTCTTCAATTTTTGACAAGTACGAGACAAACTCATTTGCTAAATCTTCTAAACGATCTGGGTCTACTGAAATTTTATTCCCCACTGCATCATCCTCTTTTCTTTTCCTTTATGAACTATTTTATCTATATACTATGAAAAAAGTGATGTCCTAATAGAATAATCTGTAAAGGCAGGATAAATAGGTCGACACAACCCGGTACCCAATTTTCATCCATTCCTTGCTTACCGTCATCTTCTTTTTTCTTTCCTTGTCTCTACTTATTACGAGCCATTTTAAACCTCTCAAAACAATTATCATTATTGGCAAGTACAGTTGTAAAACTTTAGCGGACATAAGGTAGACTTAAAAAAGAGTGATTATTTGATGTGCCAAAACACCAAATTGAATGAACAAAATAAAAAAACCACCGCAGCCGGGGAGTAAACTACCATCTTTATTTTGCTTATTCTTATCCGGAAGAATCCAGCCTTCCTCTTCCAAACTTTTACGATCCCTATTCTTCGGTTTCATATGACACCTCTTTATATCCTTCATTCATTTTGTTTCTACTCATCCTTCATACAAGCAAGCCGCTCTAATTCTCTTTGTCTTTCAATCTCTTCTCTCACTCTGTCAACATCATTTGCTGCGCTTTCTAATTCTCTACTTATTTGATAAAGATTGTCTGAATGTCTTTGAAATAGGACAGCTGCTTCATCTAGTATTGAATCAAATTTTTTCCGGGCTTCGCCAGCCCATGTCTCCGTATTTGTATGTATACTCTGCATTAATTTTGATTCATCTAATTTTAACTCCTCAGAAGATTCCTGAAACACTTTTGTTAATGCTCTGACTTTATCCGAATTCATCTTTTCACCTCATTATTGAGTCAACGTACTTTTTCTCTATTTATTCTCAAATACCATTTTAATACAACAATTCCTTATTATAGATAAGTAAATGTTACTATAATTACTAAGTCACTTCCATAGGCCCCCAGTATTAAAATAAGAAATAGATATAGGAATAATGTTTTGTTTTATTAACATAACGAGTGTAGTTGGCAAATATGCCATGATATAACGAGGAAAACTGGAATTTTCCTCATGCAGAGGAAGAAGGTTTATCCATTTCTGCCGTTAAAAATGAAGGTGGTTGGAAAGCTATAGAAGTATTCGGTTGAGGAACTTTTGAGTAATAGATGAATTGAGACTTGCAGTTTCATTCAGGAGGGGAACAGTTTGGTTCCTTATTTAGGCAAAACAACTCTCTTTTGAAACTAAAAGATATCACAGCCAAAAGATATCAGGATGCTTTAAATGATTTAAAAGAAAAAGGATATGCTGATAACACATTGGATGGTGTACATCGCACCGGAAGAATGATTTTCAAGAAAGCAATTGAGATGAGAATTATTAAAAAGGATCCAACAGAATTCGCTTACCTGAAGAAACATAGAAAAACCATTGAGGAATTAGAGGAACAAGAAATCCCTAAATGTATGGAAAAGGAAGAGCTAGCGTTACTATTGCAAACATCTGCTCAAAAAGGATTAGATTTGGATTACTTAATCTTCCTGACTCTTTCCTATACAGGGATGCGTGTTGGTGAATTAGTGTCGCTTAAGTGGAAAGACATTGATTTTGAAGAACATACTATCAGTATTACTAAAACGTACTATAACCCAAATAATAACACGATTGAATATCAATTAGTGCCACCTAAGACTAGAAGATCTAAACGGAGCATAGTCGTTGATGAAGATGTTATTGTAGCTCTTAAGGAACGATTGAGTGACGTTTATCATGATGAAGGATTCATTTTCGCTAAGAAAGACAGACAACCAGGCTACCCTATTTTCATTAAGACCGTTGAAAACAGAATGGCTCGATTATTGAAGTTAGCCGGTCTAAACACAGAGCTTACTCCCCACTCTTTACGCCATACTCATACATCATTACTCGCAGAAGCTAGAGTAGGATTAGAAGAGATTATGGATCGGTTAGGCCACTGTGATGATGAAACAACCAAAAACGTTTATCTGCATGTAACGAAAGAAATGAAAAAAGAGGCTTCTCATAAATTTGGTCAATTAATGAGAAGCCTCTAATCAGGCAAGAAATGTTAGCATTTCAATTTACCTTTATTCAAAACCCTTATATATCAAAGGTTCTAGGGCGTTATTACATCATGCCGCCCATGCCGCCCATACCGCTCATGTCAGGCATTCCAGCAGCACCAGCAGGTTCTGGCTTGTCAGCAACAACTGCTTCAGTTGTTAAGAACATAGCTGCAACAGATCCAGCGTTTTGTAGAGCTGAACGAGTTACTTTCGTTGGGTCAACGATACCAGCTTCGATCATGTTTACCCACGCACCAGTAGCTGCGTTGAATCCAGTTCCAACCGCTTCACCTTTAAGGCGCTCAACGATAACAGATCCTTCAAGACCAGCGTTGTGAGCGATTTGACGTACAGGCTCTTCAATCGCACGAAGAACGATTTTCACACCTGTTGCTTCGTCGCCTTCAGCTTGAAGCTCAGCCACTTTATTGTATACGTTAAGAAGCGCTGTACCACCACCAGCTACGATACCTTCTTCAACCGCAGCACGAGTAGAGTTCAATGCATCTTCAATACGAAGTTTGCGTTCTTTTAGTTCAGTTTCAGTAGCTGCACCAACTTTGATTACTGCTACACCACCAGCTAATTTAGCAAGGCGTTCTTGTAATTTCTCACGGTCAAATTCAGAAGTTGTTTCTTCTAATTGAACGCGGATTTGGTTTACGCGAGCTTGGATTGCTTCTGCATTTCCAGCACCTTCAACGATTGTTGTATTTTCTTTTGTTACAACAATTTTAGAAGCGCGTCCTAATGATTGGATTGTAGCAGATTTCAGATCAAGACCTACTTCTTCTGTAATTACTTCTCCACCAGTAAGAGCTGCGATATCTTCAAGCATTGCTTTACGACGATCACCGAATCCAGGAGCTTTAACTGCTACTGCATTGAATGTTCCGCGAAGTTTGTTCACAACAAGTGTTGCAAGTGCTTCACCTTCAACGTCTTCAGCGATGATTAATAATGGTTTACCTTGTTGTACAACTTGCTCAAGTACAGGAAGGATTTCTTGAATGTTACCGATTTTCTTATCAGTAATTAAGATGTACGGATTATCAAGAACTGCTTCCATTTTATCTGAATCTGTTACCATGTATGGAGATGCATATCCACGGTCGAATTGCATACCTTCTACAACATCTAATTCAGTTGTGAAACCTTTAGATTCTTCGATTGTGATAACACCGTCGTTACCAACGCGTTCCATTGCTTCAGCAATTAGTTTACCAACTTCTTCGTCAGCAGCAGAAATTGCCGCAACTTGTGCGATAGATTCTTTGTTTTCAACTGGTTTAGAAATCGCTTTTAACTCTTCGATTGCAGCGTTAACCGCTTTTTCGATTCCTTTACGGATACCCATTGGGTTCGCACCAGCTGTTACGTTTTTCAATCCTTCACGAATCATTGCTTGAGCAAGAACTGTTGCTGTTGTTGTACCGTCACCAGCTACGTCATTTGTTTTGCTTGCTACTTCAGCAACCAATTTTGCACCCATATTTTCGAATGCATCTTCAAGCTCGATTTCTTTTGCGATTGTTACACCATCATTTGTAATAAGCGGTGAACCGAATTTTTTCTCAAGAACGACGTTGCGTCCTTTTGGTCCTAATGTTACTTTTACTGCATCTGCAAGCGCATCTACACCACGAAGCATTGCGCGGCGAGCTTCTTCACTAAATTTAATTTCTTTAGCCATGTATAAGTACCTCCCTAATCATTTTTCATTAAAATTTTCGTTCAGTTAAGTATTGTTGTATAATTAGCCAATAATTGCTAAAATATCGCTTTCGCGTAAAATTAAGTATTCAGTACCCTCGTACTTGACTTCCGTACCAGCGTATTTTGAGAAGATAATACGATCGCCTTGGGCAACCTCTAAAGTAACACGTTCGCCATTTTCAAGAACACGGCCTGTACCAACTGCTACGACCTTACCTTCTTGTGGCTTTTCTTTTGCTGTATCTGGAAGTACGATACCGCTAGCTGTTTTTTCTTCTGACTCAACTAGTTCAATAATAACGCGATCACCTAATGGTTTTAACAAGTGAAACAACCCCCTCAAATTCTTATGATTAACTGTTTTGAATTATTAGCACTCAACACCTGTGAGTGCTAACACAATTATTATATTAAATAAATCATTCCTGTTTTGCAAGTATCTTCATCAAAAATTTTTACATTAATTTTGATAATAGATTCTCATACTAAAAGTAGCCCTACCCATTCTATTAAATCCCTACAACAAATATGATTGAATAGCACCTATAAAAGTGGAGTTATTCAATATTTTTTGATACCATTTTCACTGTACCTATGCATGAATGATTTCACTTAAAGGAGAATTATTTTTGAGAAAAGAATACTGGTATGTCATTATTACGTATCTTGCCATGCAGCTCTCTGGATTTATTGGACTGCCGCTCTTTATGTTCATTGGAAAAACGTTAGGAGTACCTAGTGGAGAATTGAGATTAACAGCTTTTGCTTACTGGTCCATTTTTAGTTTTTTATTAGCTCTTCTGCTTACTCTCTTTTTCATGCGACATGATATGAAAGAATCAGCACTCACTCGCGATAAAGCGTCCATCTCCCTTTCTACCTTTTGGGCAATATGTGGAGTCTTTCTCGCTTTCTTTGCACAAAGTATCGCGATTACAATTGAACAGTGGATTGGCATTCAAACTCAATCAGCGAATACGCAAGAAATTTTATCTGTCATTGATAAGATTCCATTAATGATAGTAGTGAGTTCTATTATTGGTCCCATATTAGAAGAAATTATTTTCCGAAAAGTTATTTTCGGTTCCTTATATAAGCGATTTAATTTCTTTATTGCAGCTTTGATTAGCTCCATCATTTTTGGTTTAGCACATATGGAACTAGAGCATTTGTTATTATATTCGGCAATGGGCTTTACCTTCGCTTTCCTTTATGTACAGACGAAACGAATTCTAGTCCCAATTATTGCTCATGTATCTATGAATACATTCGTTGTCATTTTGCAAATGTATTATGAAGACATCCAAAATTTCATGCAAAATATGCAAGCTTTCATCGGAGGATTTTTATGAGACATCAATCACCTTTAAAACTAAGCATTATTTATATATGTTTAGGTATCGTATTCACTGCTTTCGCCATCCAAACTGTCACATCATCAGGTTGGGGATTCTTTGCTTATTTCCTTATCTTTATTGCTACATTGGACTTCGGCTCCGGTATCCGAATGCTTTTACTACATGTAAAAATAAAATCGATTCAAAAGAAGAAATAAGCAGCTGTCATCAGCTGCTTATTTCTTTGGCTATGTTAGACACTGTTCATCTTCAACTCATGTACACGGTTTCATATGCATGAACCAAAAATCGTTTCATTAGCCTTAAGAATATATTTATTTATTTATTTATTGGTATTCCATCCTCTATATCAGCGGTTTCTTCTTCTAATACTGGATAATGTTTCAGGAAGTAAATCAATGACTGTAATTCAACAGCCAAGTCGATATGATGAATTCTAATAGAAGAAGGTACATTTAATCGTGCTGGGGTAAAGTTTAAAATTCCTTTTACTTGAGCAGCAATTAAACGATCTGTAACGGGCTGAGCCACATGCGCTGGAATGGTTAAGATTGCAGCTGTAACATGCTCTCCTTGTAGACGGCTCTCAATTTCATCCATATGATAAATCGGAACATTGGCTATATTCGTACCGACTTTTCTTTCATCCACATCAAAAGCCATACTAATTTTTGTATTATTATTTTTCAAGAAATTATAATTTAAAAAAGCAGTACCTAGATTCCCTACACCAATTAACGCTACTTTCGTCACTTCATCTTGATCCAATGTTTTTCTAAAAAATGATAATAAATAATTAACATTATATCCATATCCTTTTTTTCCAAGTGCGCCAAAGTACGAAAAGTCACGACGTATCGTTGCTGAATCTACCTTAACAGCTTCACTCAACTCTGCTGAAGAAACCCTTTGTTTCCCAGAGGAATGTAGGTTTTGTAAAAATCGATAATACAAGGGTAGTCTTTTGGCCGTAGCCTGCGGTATTTTTAATTGTCCTTGATTCATTATTCTCCCTCGCTTTCACACGCGCTTTTCAATCTATTCTTCTGCCTATATTCCATAGAAGCATGATATGCATTCAAAATATCACTGATAACGCTTCCATTCCCAACTTGCTCGTTCTTCTAAAAACAATGGGGACTCTGTCATCTTACTCTTAATAAACTGCACTATGTTCGAAAGTGTACAATCTTACGTTATAATATCCCTATTATAAATCATACACCATTATTCCACATAATGTAACATCTTGTTTTGAAACGAAATAACCATTCTATTGCCGATAAGTTCAATGATACGGTACACTAAGAAGAAAAGCTTAAACGTCTAGAGTCAAAAAACAGTATATCTGAAAACTGATAGACGTTCTATAACAATTTGTTCGGGATAATGCTACCTGAGGTGAAATTCATGATTTTATTACAAGTTAATCAAGTATCTAAATATTACGGAGCGGAACTCATTCTATCGAATATGAAGCTCGAAGTTCAACATAAAGACCGGATTGCTCTAGTAGGTCGTAACGGTGCTGGGAAATCTACACTATTAAAAATTATTGCTGGACAGTTGTCTTATGATGGTGGAGAAATTATTCAACCAAAAGGGGTCACAATCGGCTATATGGCCCAAGATACAGGCCTTGAATCAGAACTATCCATCTGGGATGAAATGTTAACCGTATTTAACCATCTCATTTCACAAGAGCAAACCTTACGCCAATTAGAAGAAAAGATGGCAAATCCAGATATTTTCTCTAATGAAGCCGTTTATCAAAAAGTACTGAGTGAATATGATGCCCTGCAAGTTCAATTTAAAGAGTCCGGCGGCTATCAATATGAAGCAGATATTCGCTCTGTTTTGCACGGGCTTCAATTTGGCAGCTTTGACCCTTCTACACCTATCTCCACCTTAAGCGGGGGTCAAAAGACAAGACTGGCCCTTGGTAAATTACTTTTAACAAAACCAGATATTTTAATCCTGGATGAACCGACAAACCATCTAGATATTGAAACACTTTCTTGGCTTGAACAATATTTACAAGGCTATCAAGGTGCTGTACTCATTGTTTCTCATGACCGATACTTCCTTGATAAAGTTGTTAATCAAGTATATGAAATCTCACGACACTCAATGAAAAAATATCACGGCAATTACAGCTCTTATTTAATCAGAAAAGCGGAAGATTTCGAACGAGATATGAAGCAATTTGAAAAGCAGCAAGAAGAAATTGAAAAGCTGCGTGATTTTGTCCAACGAAATATTACACGAGCTTCTACCACCAAACGAGCACAAAGCAGACGAAAACAGCTTGAGAAAATGGAGATTTTAGATAGACCCCAAGGCGATCAAAAATCCGCTTCTTTCTCTTTTCAAATTGAGAAGCAAAGTGGAAATGAAGTGCTGCAGCTAAACGAGCTGGCAATTGGCTATCAAAACGAAAAGGTTGCCCAACACATTAACGTTCGAATCACAAAAGGCGAAAGCATTGCACTCGTCGGTCCGAACGGGGTCGGCAAATCAACACTATTAAAAACAATTATTGATAAGATGCCTGCTCTTTCAGGTGACATTCACTTTGGCACAAATGTTCAGATCAGCTACTATGATCAAGAGCAAGCGAACCTCGTTTCCAACAAACGAGTACTTAACGAATTATGGGATGAACACCCCTTGAAGCCGGAAAAAGAGATACGCACCGTACTTGGAAACTTCCTATTTAGCGGGGATGACGTTTTAAAAACAGTCTCTACTCTTAGCGGCGGTGAAAAAGCACGACTTGCTTTAGCAAAAATGATGATGGAAAAAGGTAATTTTTTAATACTCGATGAGCCAACAAACCACTTAGATCTCGATAGCAAACTCGTCCTTGAAAATGCTTTAATCGATTATCCAGGAACATTGCTTTTCGTTTCACATGATCGATACTTCATTAACCGAATTGCAACGAAGGTCATTGAACTCTCTAAAGAGGGCAATGTAGAGTTCCTTGGAGATTATGACTACTATGTTCAGAAAAAACAAGAACAAGCGGAACATGAAGCACTCGAACAACAACAAACCCAAAGTAAACAACCAGAGCAAGTAACGGATAAAAACAGCTACATCATTGATAAAGAAGCGAAAAAAGCAGAGCGCCAACGCAAGCGCCGCATTGAGGAGATTGAAGGAGAAATAGAAAGATTAGAAGCAGATATTGAAGAGTGTAATCAGCTTCTTTGTGATTCTGAAGTATTTCAAAATCACGAAAAAGTGATAGAAATTCAAACAAAGCTAGAGCAGGCACAAGCAGCCCTTGATCTTCTATTAGAAGAGTGGGCAGAGCTGGATATATAAAGTGAAACTTCCGTCAGCGGGGGCTCTTACTGCCCATTAAGTATGAGATAAATATAGATGTTAAGAAGGTCGACCTTTTATTTAAGTCGGCCTTTTTCTATATCCGCATCTTAAAGCATTCGTTTCTTACTAAAATAAACTTTATCCACAAAAATATACACAACCTTCTCCTTTTCATTCAAGCTTTATTCGAACTTTTCCACATTATCCACAAAAATTATGCTACTTATCAACAAAAACGCAAGTTATTCACATTCAATTTTTAATTATCAGACTTTTTTATCCACAGATACAATCCAAATCACTTTTATGAATAAGTAAAGCAGAGCTATATACATAGCTCCGCCGTATCAACCCTTATCAATATATGTGCACATTCTTAAAAAGCCTCAATATCTAATCCTGGGTTTCCATTTAACGCTAAATTAGAGCGTTTTCCTTTTTCGAATAAAATGCTTCCTGCTGCTCCAATCATTGCCGCATTATCTGTACAAAGACTAAGCGGAGGAATAATTAATTCTACTTCCGGCACTTCCTTAAAAGCCTCAGTGAGCGCAGCACGCAGCCCTTTATTAGCTGCTACTCCCCCTGCTAGTAACAATTGCTTTACACCGTATTCTTTTGTTGCAGAAATCGTTTTTGTCACTAATACTTCAATTACACTTTGTTGAAAGCTTGCGGCAAGATCTTCGGGTTTAATCTCCTCGCCGCGTTGCTCTGCGTTATGAAGTGTGTTAATAACAGCCGATTTTAATCCGCTAAAACTAAAATCGTAACTTCCCTCCAGCCACGCACGAGGTAACTTAATGGACGGTGTTCCTTCATGTGCTAATCTATCAATATGCGGACCGCCTGGATAAGGTAAATTCAATGTTCGCGCTACTTTATCATAGGCCTCGCCCGCAGCATCATCACGAGTCTCACCAATGACTTGAAATGAGCCAGACTCCTTCAATAACACTAATTCTGTATGCCCTCCTGAGACAACAAGTGAAAGCGCTGGATATTGAATCTCTTGAATCAAACGGTTTGCATAAATATGTCCTGCAATATGATGCACACCAACTAATGGAATTCCATGTGCAAACGCAATCGCCTTAGCTGCATTTACACCAATTAATAAAGCTCCAACTAATCCCGGCCCTTCAGTCACCGCAATGGCATCTATATCTTCATACGTAATATTCGCTTGTTGTAATGCTTCTTCAATTACTATTGTAATTTGTTCAACATGATGGCGAGAAGCAATTTCAGGCACGACCCCACCAAATCGCTTATGACTTTCAATTTGAGAAGCCACAACATTGCTTAATATATCCGTTCCGTTTTTTATCACGGCTGCAGCCGTTTCATCACAACTTGTCTCAATACCTAATATAATTTGCTCTTGTTTCACGAGAAATTCACCCACATTACATATGCATCTTCACGATTATCAGTATAATATCCTTTACGGATACCACCTTTTTGAAAACCTAATTTTTCATATAAAGAAATTGCAACTTCATTACTCACTCGAACTTCTAATGTCATCCGAACCACACCTTTACTAATCGATATTTCAATCATCTTCAGGAGTAGAGCTTCACCTAATTTTTGCCCTCGATATTCAGGTAAAATCGCAATATTCGTGATATGTGACTCATCTAATACAATCCAAGCACCGCAGTACCCTACAACTTTACCGTTATCCTCAATAACTAAATACACTGCATACTGATTATGATCTAGCTCATTATAAAAAGCTTCTCTACTCCACGGCAAAGTAAAAGACTGTCGTTCTACTTCTAATACTTGATCAATATCTTCTCGATTCATCAGCCGAAACGTCATCGTTTTACTCATTGTTATCGTTCGCTTTCATCATTTTTTGGTTCTCCTGCTGTTCAAGCCACTTTGCTTCGGCTTCAGCCATACGTACATAATTCGGAACAAACAAGTGAATGTCTTCTTCCTCTTTATCTTTTCCAAGAAGAGCTAGCTCACTTGGTCTTGGATTATACAAAGAAGGCGGAACAAACACCGCTAGCTCCCCAAGCACCTCACTAAGCGCTTCACGATGAATTTCTATATCTTGTCCTATAAATAAAATAGGACGATTCCACTCTTTAAGACGGGCAGCCCATTCTGACGATAAGATATTGCAATCTGCCACAATTTCTTTCAATTGCTCATTCTCATCATACTCATATAAACCGGTATACACTTGTCCCCGCCTTGCATCAAATAATGGTGAAATCAATCCGTTAAAGTAGCGACCATTAGCAGCTAAAGCTTCTAAGCTCGAAATCGCTGATAATGGAATATTTAATGTCCAAGCTAATGTCTTCGCAATGGTTACACCAATTCGAACACCGGTATAAGATCCAGGTCCTTTCGCTACAACGATTTTATCTAACTCTTTTGGCAGGGTGTCACAATCTTTTAACAACGTCTCAATAGCCGGCATAACCCGAACAGAATGATTTTTCTTTAAATTAGTAATGTACTCGCCAATGACTCGATTGCCATCGATTAAAGCAATACCTAGCGTAAAATTAGACGTATCAATAGCTAACACTTTCATTCTATAATCTCCTTACACAACTGGACGTAACGATCTCCATGAGCTTCTATGACAAATCGGCGACTATATTCGTCTACACGATAAATATAAATAACTAAAAGATTCTCTGGAAGTTGATTTTTAATTAAATGAGCCCATTCAACAACGGTAACACCTTCACCTTCAAAATACTCATCAAATCCTAAATCTTCTTCCGCCTCACTTACACGATACACATCCATATGATATAGCGGTAAACGCCCATGATATTCTTTAATAATCGTAAAAGTAGGACTATTTACATTTCGCGTGACCCCTAGCCCCTTCGCTAACCCTTTTGTAAAAGCGGTCTTGCCTGCTCCTAAATCACCCTCTAAAGCTAATACATCTCCACCTTTAAGATGTTCTGCTAACCGACCTGCAAAACGAGCAGTCTCTTCTTCACCTCGTGAAACCCATTCAAATTGCTCCATATCTTAATCACCTTTATGTAACTAGTTATTTAAATAAGATTAGAAAAACACGACTTACCGTCAATCATGGTGAAAGTCGATGTCCCTTCCTATATACTATCGTCTGTTTACTATAAGTTCTAATAGTATAAAAAATCCTTAGGACCGTTCTCCTAAGGACAGAAAACATTCTATATGTAGTTTACCTGTTTTTTCATCAAGAAACAAATACGAAAATAATCATGCTGAAAAACCAAAAAAACGAAACAATGTTTCGTTTTTTTGGTTTGATTGCGGGGACAGGATTTGAACCTGCGACCTTCGGGTTATGAGCCCGACGAGCTACCGGACTGCTCCACCCCGCGACGATAAAAATATTGATATTTTGCTTATGCACCTAATTTTGTGTCGACTGTTTCTTCCCCTTCTAGAATTTCAGGATGAGGATATGTCGAAACAACTTGATGATAATATATAGTATATACTCTTTTTATAAAAAATATACACAAAATATATAGCTTGGCGACGTCCTACTCTCACAGGGGGAAACCCCCAACTACCATCGGCGCTGAAGAGCTTAACTTCCGTGTTCGGAATGGGAACGGGTGTGACCTCTTCGCTATCGTCACCAAACAATATAAGGAACGTTGTTCCTTCAAAACTAGATAATAAGAAAGCATTGCGTATTATCAAAACAATAGGTTAAGTCCTCGACCGATTAGTATCAGTCAGCTCCATGTGTCGCCACACTTCCACCTCTGACCTATCAACCTGATCATCTTTCAGGGGTCTTACTAGCTTGCGCTATGGGAAATCTCATCTT